>NZ_JBQKUP010000034.1:322500-387412 GCF_052156535.1 Nitrospira sp. T9 | reverse complement strand
GCCCGGATGGACAGGGTTTTTCATCGCCATAATATTCTCTCCTCAATGATAGTCTACTAAATCCACATCAAAAGCGTGGCCATCTTCAAACCGGAAAATGATCCGGTGATTCCGTGACACGGTCACACTGTAAAACCCTTTTAGGTTGCCCGTAAGCCGATGAAAGCCAAAGCCTGTAATGTCGAGTTCTTGCACCATACGGGCGGTATCCAAGATCGAGAGATACAACTCGGCTTTCTCGGCAATATCCGTGCGAAGGCCGCTCCGATCGCCTTTGTCGTAGAGCTTTTTTAAGCCGCGATGCCTAAAATTCTCAATCATTGGTTATTGTAACACGTAACATGACATGTTACAATGAGTTTTTTTTGGTGGGAGTAAGTCGTTGAAGTGGCTAGCAAAAGATGAAATTATTTGTCGTAATCTATATTATCACACAACGGGAAGAGCTATGTTATCCACTTTTTTAAAGGGGAAGAATTCTAGGCACTTTTCTACCTATTTCAAGAGAAGAAAAATAAAAAAGGTCATTTCTATAATGACTATTATTGACCTAATTCTCTAATATACATATTCTAAGTCCTAGTCATTTGAATTGCTCAACTCCTATCAAAGAAAGAAAGCCTTTTTATGGTTCCAGAACTCAGTGAATGGACCATCGTATTAGTTGGACAGTGGAATCCTCATATTTTTAGCGCAAAGTGGATCGCGGAGGAATTATTTTCCTCACCAGGGATTTCAATAGAAGCCGAGATGATGATAGCCCCGACCATCTCTACGCCCCGTTATTCATATGATGATTTAATTATTAGCCCTTCCATTCATAGATTGATCGTTGGAGTAAAAAAAGCCGACGAAGAAACACTCACCAAAGCTGAAAGCTTGGCGGTAAAAGTCTTAGAGCTTCTGAGACATACTCCAATACGAGGCCTAGGAATAAACTTCGCATTTTCGGAAAAGGACTTGTCTCCTGAAATCTTGCGAATATTTAATTTACCTGATACTCCGGCCTCTTTGGCCGCTGGGATTGAGAAATATACAGATACAGAAATTATTCGAAAAGTTTCCCACTTGGATAGAGAGTTAAATATTAAAATAGGCCTTTCCGACAACAGCGCTAAATTCAAAATCCACTATAATTTTCATAAAACTGGTAAAAGTGCCGATAATACTAAGGAAAACTTACAAAATAGCGTAGTTAAATTTTATAACGAATCCTTAAGATTATCGAGCAAAGTCTACCAACTTTCACTTTCAACGGAGGAATCCGATGGACATTAAAACCCAAACTACCGACATCAGTACAATTGGGCATTTGTCGGAAGGAAATTATCAACCACTAAAAGAAGTTGACACATCCGAAGAGCCAACAGTTACTGAGGGATTTAGTAATTTACGAGAATATGGGAGGGTTGTTGTAGTTCGTGGAACCGAATTTCAACAAACTTTCACAATTCCCTTGAACCCTGAGAAGGAAGAAAGGCGGTATCAAAATCTCGTCGATAATCGTGGGCCAATCAAAATCGATTCCACCGGATCAGATGTATGACAGTTTGTTACCAGATATTCCCTTTCAATTATTATGGACATCGCTGATCCCAAATCAAAATCTTCCCTTCATTTTACCTACGCCCATCCCAACAAGAATTATCTACAGCAGGGCGATATTTTAAAAAAAACCGATGCATTAAAAGCAATTCTCGCCGATATTCATGGCTACTATACGACGAAAGAAGATTACACTAATTTTTTGGTTTTAACCCAAACCTGTGACCTAATACCTAGGGCCGTAGGGTATAAGGCTAAATATATTACCTTGGCAGTTGTGCGCCCTTTGGACCTTGTTCTTAATCGGGAATTTGAAAAGATTGTTGACCTTGATCTCGGTCAAAAGGGAAAGGTCGGAGGAAGTAAACACAGGAATAGAGCAAGACAATTTGTTGAAAGTTTGCTTAATAACAATATCAATGAATACTTTTATCTTCATGAGGAAACCACAAAGGGCCTTCATGAAGCATGTTGCGCATTTTTGCGCCTTTCTATTTCAATAAAAATTGACCATTACGACGCTTGCTTTAAGGCTCGGTTTCTCTCACTCGATGAAACCTTTCAGGCGAAGTTGGGGTGGTTAACAGGTAATATGTACTCAAGGGTGGGAACTGAAGAATGGGAAGCAGCCCGTGGAAAGGAAGAATATTCTGAAAAAATAAACCAGTTATTAGAACAGGATTGGCTATGGGTGGACGACAAGAAACTTCTTCTGGCCAATCAAGATAAGCCTGACAATCTTTTAAATAAAGAAGAAAAAACCATTCGAGATTACATTAAGAATTTTAAAATTAAGAAGCCTCGAACAAATGCCATCACAGGTGTACTAGAGGTCATTAAAAATTTAAAAGAGGAAGGTACACTTGCTGAGGCAAATGACGAAACAATTACCAAGCGGTTAAATTCCCATCCTTTGTTTGATAGTAGTTTTAAATAATTAATTCTTTTCCATACGATACATTATCACCCATTTCTACGGGACACGGTATTCGTATTCTTCCTCTTGGATATAGCAGGGGCCGCCGAGTTCAATATCATGCTCTTTTGCCCAATCTTGCGCATCGCCAAAGGTAACAAAATTCATCGCTTCATTCTTCTTTTTAGTCACCTTCCCGTTTTCATCAAAGTATGAGTTCGGCCCATTACCGTGTCGTTCGGGTTTGACGTAAATGACGTAATGCTTTCCCTTTTTCTTTTTTGGCATGATAATGGACTCCCGGGGGCTAGAGTGAAAGAACCTATACCTCCCGGCATTTTACCATTTTTCACAATAGACGATAATCATCTTACAGCGGTTTTTTCCGAACAGTCTTCGCTTTCCTAGTTGCCGTCTTTACACAGTCTTCGTAAATCCACGCACTACCCCAGCAATGATTCAGGAGAATGTAGTCATTCGATGGAAAAAGCGGTTTCATATCATCTAAAGAAGTACTCCCAGCCCCAACTTGAACAGAACTAAGCCGGTAAGTAATTCGTGGAGGTAAGCGTCCACCAGCTCGGAATGCGAGATATCCGTCCTGATCAACTTGCCATGAGTTCATTATAGTGGGATTATTACTATCTCGATCAATAGCACGAACATGTTCGCGAACTCGTTCACCTAATGCGTAGAAATCATCGAAGTTTTCTATACTCCAAATCCTGCGAGTTTGTTCGTTTACTACATCAGAATAGGACTGGCCGTCAGGGACAAGGACAGGATATCTAGCATCCACAAGCACCATTTTTTCAAGCCCGTCAAATTTATCAGCGTCACCATTTTTAAAATCGAAATGAATTTCCTTCGCCAATGAAAATAGGTTATGGCCAAATCGTTTGACATCCCTCTCAAACATTTCTATAGAACAACCATAATAAGCTTTGGTCAATCCAGCCTTTAAATACATTTCTACTGAGTAACCGAGAAGCAACATTGATGAGCGTGGCAGACCAGTAAGCAGATTCCAGTTTGGCGTTATGTGCCGTTTTTCAGACATAGAGTTTGGAGTACTTTTAGAGAAAGTTTGCCTCAAATCGGTCCATTTCTCTCTGACTATTTTTGCTGATGCCAGTAGCCCGTCACCCTCTTTAAGCCAATTTATCGGGTCAAATTGTCCGACGCTGCGATTTGATATTCGGCCTAAAAGGTTCATGGCAATTATTTCGTATTTGGGCTGTATAAGTATCGATGATATTGGCTGAATTTCCAACTTTCCACAATAACGGTTATCCGACACAATCAAATTCTTCCACCCGTTGTAAATGCTTGGCGTTTGGCTGGAAACGATACCAGTAGGTTTCGATAAAGCCCCCTACCCATTAAACCGCCGATACAAGCCGTCACCTTCGATCATTGAGCACGAAAAGGCAAAGAGAAAAATATTCTCTTCGAAATACGTCGAATGGAAGGCCATTCCCAGCTATATGTTTTTCGCGGGACATTCTCAATACACACCCCCTGCTCTATTGGTCTGGCGTGTGGTCATCTTTCGGAATTAACCATCCGGCCCGAGACGGCCACATGTTGGGGAAGATCCCGAATAATATTGCCCCTGTCATTGCCAATGGCCGTGCCGGCGGTGGTCCACGCAGTTTTTTCTTCTCCGTCTTTTTCATAGGCTTCCGGAACCGCAATTTTACCTCGTATGGACTCCAGGACAAATTCGGAAGAATTGATCAGAAAAACTCAATCATCTGATTGGCAAATGAGCAAAAATCTTCTATTCTGTATTACTTTTGGAAATATACACACCAAATCGTGTACTAAATTTTTTCTACTGAAAAATACCCCATCCCATTAAGCATATATCGAACATGGACTCCATTAAATTCGGGACTTCAGGGTGGCGGGCCATTGTGGCCGAGGACTTTACGGTCCGGAATATCCGTATCGTATGCCAGGGTATCGCTCAATTTCTCCGTCAACAGAAGTTGGGGCAACAAGGCATCCTTATTGGCTACGACGCCCGATTTTTAGGCGAGCATTTTGCCAAAGTGGCTGCAGAAGTCATGGCAGCCCATGGGATCCCTTGTCTGATTTGCGACCGGGACACCCCGACCCCGGCTATCTCCTACCACGTGGTCAGTCGCAAATTATCAGGAGCCATGAATATCTCAGCCAGCCACAATTCTCCTGAATGGAACGGGATCAAATTTACGCCGGACTGGGGAGGACCGGCGCTGCCTGAAACCACCAAGGCCATTGAACTGCGCATCCTACCGCTGTTGCATGGAGAACACATCAAATGGCTCCCCTGGGAGCGGGCGACACACGATGGCATGGTGCGGCATTTCGATCCGCAACCCGAATATTTGAAAGCTCTGGAATCGCTGGTGGATCGCGACCGCATCCGGAACGGCCGGATCCGGGTGATTTTTGATCCCCTCTATGGGACCTCCAGGCATTATCTGGATGAATTCCTCCGACAAGCCGGCGCAAAAATGGCCGTCCTACATCATTGGCGAGATCCGTATTTTGGAGGATTTCGACCGGAACCGACCGACGAGACACTTGAGGACCTGAAAGAGACCGTTCGCCGCGAAGGGGCACATCTCGGCCTGGCGACCGACGGAGACGGAGGCCGGTTTGGCATCGTGGATGCCAACGGCACCTTCATTCAAGCCAACTACATCCTGGCCCTTTTATTGGATTATCTCATTCGCAGTCGGCAATGGACCGGTGGAGTCGCTCGCTCGGTTGCCACTACCCATCTCATTGATGCCGTGGCGGCACACCATGGACTCACCGTCCACGAAACCCCGGTCGGATTCAAATACCTCGGCGAATTGCTCGCGAAAGGGGAAGTGGTCTTTGGCGGGGAGGAAAGCGCCGGGATGTCCATCAAGGGCCATGTACCGGAAGCAGATGGGATATTGGCCGGGGCATTGGTCGCAGAGATGGTGGCCTTTACCGGACAGACCATTCAGGAGTTACTGAAAGACCTGTTTGATCGAGTCGGCGCGACGTTCACGACACGACAAGATCTGCCGATGAGCGACCACCTCAAGACACAGGTCAAGCAGGTCCTTGAACATCCACCATCGGAGTTTGCGGGAGCCGAGGTCATCCATGCCAATAAACTGGATGGCTGCAAACTCCTCCTGCCGGATGACTCCTGGTATCTCATTCGATTGTCCGGAACCGAATCCCTCGTCCGATGCTATGGCGAAGCCAAAACCTCTGAGAAACTGGAAGAAATTATGCAGGCTGGGCGGGAACTACTGCATTCTCCTCACAATTGAATGTTCACGGGCTACAAGCCATGGACCCCTCCTCCTCGATACCCTGGTCATGTTTAATGAACCAAACTTTATGGACAGATTATGGCCTGTAGCGTGAAAGGGAGTGTTGAATAATAAGGATGTTCAAGGGGAAATGAGGTGGTCAGGCAATTGACCGGAGAAATCCAGACACAGGAGAAAAATTTCGTTTTCAACTCTCTTATGTAGAGGGATCAATAATTTTCAGCTTGGGCATTCCGGATCGATAAAATCCCCGGTCTCGAGTCGACAACGCATCCGCATGTTGTAGAGCGTGAGCCCCAATAAGAAAGTCAGCCACCATACGATCTCGCCGTCCACCCTTTAGCCGATAAGCCTTCCACAATCGCCCGGCAAACAATGAAGCCTCAACCCCTAAGGGGAAAAATTGCACTCCCAAAGTTTGCAAAACATCCCGGGCATCGCTCTCAGAATGAAAAACAGCCGAAACCTCGGCCCACACGACCTCACAAGCGACTAAAGATCCTTGATTAATACATGAACGAATAGCCTCTTTTAAGTGAACCCCATGAATGGGATCGGCCCCAAAAAGATCAATCAGGACGTTCGTATCAATGGCCGTAATCACTTGGGACCAGGTTTCCCTCGTAATGCCGTCATGGTTTGATCAGTGCGTTGTTTGGTTTTTAATATGCCAAACAATGCTCCTACCGGGTCAGACGTTTGAACTTTTGTGGCAACCAGCCTCCCTTTCTCTTCTCGAAAATCCA
Source organism: Nitrospira sp. T9 (assembly GCF_052156535.1). Lineage (NCBI taxonomy): Bacteria > Pseudomonadati > Nitrospirota > Nitrospiria > Nitrospirales > Nitrospiraceae > Nitrospira > Nitrospira sp. T9. Next base: position 380,897 of record NZ_JBQKUP010000034.1, on the reverse strand, counting down.
ATACTTGTCCGGGTAGAAGACCTAAACGGTCTCGAAGAGGTTTGGGGATCGTCACTTGTCCTTTTTCAGAGATGGTTGTTTTCATACTTTTACTGTAGGAATTCCTACTCATTTGGTCAAATTACATACAGTTACCCGTAGCAAATCCAGAAGAATCACCCTCATGTTCTTCTTCGTTCCTCCAAAATGGTACCGTACCTCACGAATTAAATCAGGGTTTATTCATATAAAATAGCGAAGGAAACTCCTCTTCGCTTGCTGAGGGGAGCTTCACTTCCTTTCATCTATTAGAAAGATATTGATTCGAGTGGTAAGGAGTAAAAAAGCGGGTGGGCATCCGCCACCCGCTACGACTCGTTGTGATGAAGAGAAAAAGAATAGAGATGAAGATTTTACCCCATCAGACGGCGGTTAGCGCCATGGCTTTTTCGATCCTTTTGGCTGTGGCCTTGGCATTGCGGGCCAACCGTTTTTCTTCAACTTTTTCAAGTTCATGCTCTATGGCCTGAAAGGCTGAGCGAATGGCTTCTTCAAAGGTTTTCGATTCTTTTCTGGCGGTCACCGTTCGACGCCGGGGAAGCGTCACGACAACCAGCGCCTCCGCGTTATCAGCCCCTTTTTTATGATGGGCATTTTTCGTAAGAGTGACACGGGCATGAATGATGCGAATGGTATCCGTTTGCAACGCCTCGGTCCGTCTCTCAATTTCGGCTTTCCACCGAGGGGTCATGCCAACGTTACGGCTCTCAATTTTTACATCCAGCGATTGTTCATCCATAGACACTCCTTCTTTGGCTGTTCGTTCAAGCTGTGAAACATCCAACACCTTCCGGCCTGTTTTTCGGATGACGAAATCCTGAGTCAACCCTCCTTTTTTATTGGTTATCTATAGTGTAAAAATTTCTCTTTCTTCAGTCAAAGGTCTCATCACCGATTCTGTAATTTTTTTTCTCTTTGCAAGACTGATACAGTATATCAGGGTGGGTGGAAAACGAAGAAGTTTCCACCCTCTCAGCTCAGAGGAGGGCTAGCAGATGTCTATAAATGTAAACGTCAACAGGAGAAATCTTATGAAAATCGGCATGGCATTAGGGTTCGGAGTTCTCGCCAAAACTCTTGGCGTGGCATTGGCCGCTCCCACGACCCCAACCGGGGGGTCGGATATCACCAAAGTCACGAAAACGGATGAAGAGTGGAAGGCACTGTTAACACCCATGCAATACCGTGTCTTGCGGCATGAAGACACCGAGCCGCCCTTTACCAATGAATATCATCAAAGTAAAGCCAAAGGCATTTACCAATGCGCAGGATGTGCGTTGCCACTCTTTTCTTCCGACACGAAATTCGACAGCGGGACGGGATGGCCCAGCTTTTGGCAACCGATTTCGGAAAAAGTGGTCGAAACCCGCACCGATTGGAAATTGATTTATCCACGAACCGAAGTCCATTGCGCCCAATGTGGTGGCCACCAGGGACACATATTTGACGACGGCCCACCGCCGACGGGATTACGCTATTGCATTAATTCTGCGGCCTTGAAATTTGTTCCGGCGTAGCAAAGCGCTGGTGCACTAACTGCTCGACTGCCGGAAAATGTCGCTCCGGAAGATTGCGAAACCGTTTTCGGCAGTCAGCCACCGCTTCTTCAGCAGACGTATAGTGTCTGGAAGAAGGAAGCAGGTTTTTTGAATACTCGCGCAGCCGCCTCGCGACCAAGGGGGCCAAGGTTTCATCCCCGGCCAACGCCTGCGCCGCCGCTTCAATATTTCCCTGATAGGTGACCAACGCCTGAAATCCAAGACCTTTCAATCGTTGGGTGACGGTGCTGCGATCCCACCCTAAAGCTTTAGCTGTCGCCTGCATATCGAATCCATGACGTCGCAGGTATTCCAACACCATGTCATCCTCCAATCGCTCCAGTTCCACCCGACCGTGCCCCTCGCCCTTCACGGAGGGCAGGACGGGTCTACTGAGATGCAAATCTGCTTCGGTAATGAGGGACCCGTTGGCCAACGCCACGGCCTGGGCCACGGTTTGTCGAAGTTCTCGAATATTGCCCGGCCAGTGATAGGCCATGATCGCATCCAGTGCCCCTTGCGTGAACCTCACATCCATTCGATTCTGTTGCCGAGAAAAATACTGTAGGAAGGATTGGGCCAACAGCAGACAGTCTTCCTCCCCCCGTTCCCGTAGAGGAGGCAGAGTCAACACAATACTCCGTAATCGATAATAGAGATCTTCCCGGTATCGACCTTCCTCTACATCCTGTTGAAGATTGCAATTTGTCGCCGCGATAATTCGCACATCCACCTGGGTGAGCCGGCTTTCTCCAACCCGGTGAAATGACCCGTCCTCCAAAAACCGCAGTAATTTTGCTTGCAAATCGGATGGGAGTTCCCCGACTTCATCCAAAAAGAGCGTTCCCCCATTCGCCGTTTCAATATACCCCTCACGACCAACCGCGCCGGTAAAGGCTCCCTTCACATGGCCGAACAATTCTCCTTCAAATAACTCCGCCCGGATCGCGGCCATATTTACCGACACAAATGGGCCACGATGCCGAGGACTCAAGGCATGGGCCGCTCGAGCAAACACTTCTTTGCCCGTGCCCGTTTCTCCCAATAGAAGAATGGGGCCCTGGGTTCTAGACGCTTTTTTTACATCCTGGAAAACACGAAGGACCGCAGGGGCACGGGTCAGAATATGAAACGACTCACATTCTTGAAGTAATGCCTGATTCTCACAGGATTCGGGGTGCTGATGCTCAGCATGCTGCATGGCCGGCACCTGCCGACGAAGATCCTCCAATTCAATCTGCAACCGGTCAATCTGTCGTCGGGTTTCTTCAATTTCGGATTGAGAAATCTCCAATTGGCGAGACACCCCCCCTTGCTGAGTTTCTAAACCTTCAATAACCGTTGCCGACCGGTGTACATGATCGTGTGCCACATGCAAGCGAGTCTCGAGTTCATGGACATGCTGCTGTCTCTTTGCCAGCTCTGTTTCCAATTGTTGTAGCTGCTGTCGCCCTTGAGTGATCCGCCGTTGGATAATCGACCGGGACCGGGACAACCGCCAAGCCAGCGTTCCCCCTACGGTCATTCCTAAAGCCAATCCTGTACTCAAGATCGGCCACACCCAACCACTGTGAAGTCCCCACAGCAGAGCAAGCCCCGCAAGAAGAATACCGGCTAGGCCCATCATCCCAAGGCGGATTAGCGGAATTTCCCGAAGAATAAACCAGGCGAAGAACAGCCCTACACACATTGTCGCAAGGAAAGCGACCCATACAGGAGTCCTGGAGACCCATCCGTTAGTCAGCACCGCATTGGTCAATAAGACATGAAGAAATTCAGCCGGCACCGCTGATTCCCACGGGGTTGAAAGCGTTGTTTTCTTCGACACAGGAGAAAAAAGGATCACCGCTTTTCCGCGAAACAACTTCGTTAATTGATCGCGATCTTTACTCTGAATGATGTTCCACACATCCGCAAAGGCATGCCTAGGGAAGGGTGAAGTGGCCCAATGTCCAACAAACCGGATCTGAAGGTCGTTGATCTTCGGTTCCATAGATGTGGCCGCTTCCGATAACAACGAGGCCATTACGAGACCGATCGGAGGATGCGGCGATGAACCTGCAGAAAGGGCATGGGACTTCACACCCCTAGACACTCCGTCCGCATCAGGTATCACGTCCAGCGTCCCCAATGCGGTTGCCGCATCGGCCAAGGCGGGAGGAACCGAATCCGGGTAGACCACAGACCCGACTCGTTTGGTCACTTCAGCCAGTCGAACCAGTCCAGCCAACCCCCCACATTCCGAGGCTATTGGAGAGGACACATCAATTGAAGGAACGATGACAGCAGCGCCAGCCTCATGAAGGGCCACCAGTGTGGATTCCAACACGGAAAGATTCCATCGTCCTTCCCCACATAACGCGGGACTGGTGCTCTTCGTGACCGTCACCAAGACCAGTGAAGGGTCGACAGGTCCAGGTGCCATGTGAGCCAGTTGCCAATCAGTCAACCATCGTTCTCTCTGGGGAAAAAGGGAGGAGACGCTAAAAGCCAGCACCGTGCTCACGAGTGAAAAGGCGAGGGCCAATGCCATGGTCTTGGAACGATCCGTCATTGAGGTCCTAATCACAGAAAATTCAGGAAGTTCCCGTTCCCATACATGCAACCTGGCTCAGAATTACAACCCCGGCATGACGGACTGGTCCGGACATCCATTTGCCGCCAATTGCCAATCTGCGGAAAAACGTTCAGCTGATTCAGGAGCAACGGCTCGAACGACCTGACAGGAAAAGGGATTTCCTTCTTTCGCCGTTTGCAGAAAATAATTTCGGATCTGAGAATCTGCTGGAACCAAGCGACCACGCTCTCCATTCACATACCAGGCATGGAGGGTATGTTGGGCAGCCCGATCACCGGCCAAAGCCTGGTTGATTACCCATTCAACAACGGGTTCACTCGGAGTCAGGTGGTCCCAGGTCCCTTCATCATTGGCCACCTGATTGGACATGGGATGGGGAGGAGCCAACCGGTGAAGATCTTCTCGAATGAGACCAAAGCCGGTTAACACCTCCTGCCGGTCACTGGATGAAAAGAGGTGTCGATGCAGGCCGCGACGGAATTGTGAGAGCTGTTCTCTGGCGGTCTGCGTGAGCGAATCGGCCATCCACGCCCGACTACTCCGAAACCACCATAACATCGCCAAGGGGATGTTGCGATCCACACCACTGCCATTGGCATACATCGAAGCCAACAGGCTTTGGGCTTCGCCCGATCCGCCTTCGGCCGCCAGACGGAGCGGCTCGACCGCTTCACCGGTTCGATTCTGAGCACGAAGCACAACCCCCAAATGAAACCATGCCTCGACCAATTGAGGCTCAATCTCGACCGCTCGTTGAAAGGCGGCAACAGCCTGAGATAAGTTCCCCGCTTCAGCCTGGGCTTTTCCAATGGCAAAATGGAGGTGCGCCCAGGCCGGTTGCAATCGAGAAGCGGATTGCAGGGCGACCACAGCCCTTTCCCATTGGCGGGTGGCCAGAAGCGCCGAGCCCAACTGAGACCACCCCGGAGCCCATTCAGGACGCTGACCCGTTACCACATCAAATTCAACCGCCGCCTCGTCGATAAGTCCCATGGCAGCCATGGCGACTCCCAAATTGTAATGGAGCCATACTCCATCTTTGGCAAAGGGATCCCGGCGTAAAGCCTCACGCCAGAGCGAAGCAGCCCGCGCCCAATTTCCCTGACGACTCCACACAACACCAAGCAGCAATCTCGCTGAAGTCAATCGAGGATCGAGAGAAAGTGCCCTTTCCAGTGAAGGAACACTGGCTGACTCGTCTCCTTTCGCAAACAACGCCACACCGATATTGTAATGCGCGGCTACAAGGTCAGATTGAAGTGCCAACGCCTTCCGGGAATGTCCGATCGCCTCTTGATAATTCCCCTCTTGCAAACGGAGTAATCCCAAATTGGCATAGACCTTGGGGAGTTCGGGCTCCAACGCCAGGGCACGCCTCCAGGCCTGTTCGGCCAGAGTATTTTCATGTGATGCATAATAGGCCAACCCCAAGGCTTCATAGGCATGCGCCCAATGAGTTGCGTCATGAATCGTCGCTTGAAAATGGGCCACAGCTTGCACAGGATCTCCTGCAGCCAAATACCCCAATCCCAACGCATAATGGGCTTCAAAAAAATCAGGCTGAAGGCGAAGGACCGCCCGCCATTGCGCCAGGGCCTGCGCAAGCCGACCATCCCGCACCAGAGAGATCCCATAGTTATACGAAACCAGGGCTGACAGGTGATACCGCAAGGAGGCCGTGTGAAAATCCAACCGTTCCGCTTGCGACCAGGCCGCAATGGCTCCGGTTAAATCCCCCGTTTTGGCCAGGGCCACCCCAAGATTATGATAGGCATCGGCATAGCCAGGCCGTTGACGAGCAGTCTCCCGAAACTCGTCAATGGCCACATCCAGTTCATTCGTGAGAAAAAAATCAATCCCTAACTGAAGATGCGCTTCCGCGGAATCCTGAATGGGAGATGAATCCGCTTGGGAGGCACCAGTCACCTCTGCAGAGGAGGGGTAAACGATAAGAAGCCCCAGCGAGAGGGAAACTCCCAACATCGCCGACCAGACTGTCAAGTAGGCAGATCCCCCTCGATTTACCATCAGAAAAATTGGCTATTAGAAATTGATAAGGCTCAAGAAGCCACGTCACCCTCATGAGCACCAACTTCAATTTATTAAGAAATCAAGGAAAATGGAAGGGCGTAACTGGACTATCAGGCCTTCACCGCCATCCCCTGAGAAAAATAGGCAAAAGGCTTCGGAACGCCGGGAAGATAAAAGTTCTCGAGTGCGGTGACCGTCCAACCCTGAGCCTCAATCATCTGAACCATTGGACGGTTTAAATGACAGCCATCACCAAGATGTTTCCAGGCCGGCGTGAGACGATCCTGCCACCGGCGGACCGAACGATCCGGACTTTGCCCATGCTCTAAAAACAACAACCGTCCTCCAGGTCTCACGACCCGAAACAATTCCTGCAGAGCCTTCGAAAGTTGGGGAACGCTGCATAAGGTCATCGTGCTCACAACGGTATCAAAGCAGGCAGAGGGAAAGGGGAGCGCTTCAGCCAAGGCCAAGGCAAGATGAACGGGAACCACCGCCTCCGCCTGAAGCGAGCGGGCCAACGGGATCATCCCGGGGTTGGGATCAATCGCCGTCAAGGAATGGATCCGGGAATAATAGTAAGAAAAATTGGCGCCGGACCCAAACCCGATTTCCAAAACCAACCCTGACGCCTTTGCAACCAACGCCTGCCGCAAGGGGACAAAACCCGCTTGACCCATACTCCAATGGACCAGCCTGGGAAACACTCGTCGTGAATACCACCCGCGTTTCATGAATCCCCTTCAAGGCAATTGAATATGTCTTCTCATTTGCCTTTTCCTAAGCATCAGGATAACGTTTATCCTCCAAAATAGTCCGCAAGCAAGCCCATGAGCCAGAATCCCATCGACAATATCTTTCAATTTACCCCGGTTCCTTTATGAATAAATGACCCGAACGCCAAAGGTCGTTGAGAAAGTTTTTATCTCGAGAATGTATGCGGTGACAGTGGCATACCTGAGCACCATCGATAAGATAATCGGGAGAAAGGGAGTTGTGCTGAAGACCGACTAGAACGAGCAGGGGCCAGAAGGATGGCTTCTGCTCGCACGAAAGCCCTCACTCATGCAGTCTCTTCACTCCGGTCACCCTGAAGGGAGAATTCCCGATTGAGAACCCACCTTGAATCTCGACACAATTTTTTGTAAGGGGTGGGAATTCACAAGAGAGAAGTTTTAGAGATCGGAAGGATTTTTTTGGTGCCGAAGGCGGGACTTGAAGTCGCAGGAGCGGAAGCCTGACTCCTGCTCTCACTTAGGGGGCCAGCCCCCTCGTGCCTCCGCTAGGCTCCGGTCACCCCATGAAGGGGGAATACCCCCTTCAAAACCGGCGGTTTGAGCCTCACTTTTATCATTTGAGACTAAGTAGAGTTTTGAAGTACGAGAAGTATATGAAGTCGGTAGGATTATTGGTGCCGAAGGCGGGACTTGAACCCGCATGGGTTTCCCCACACGCCCCTCAAACGTGCGTGTCTGCCATTCCACCACTTCGGCACGAAGTAGGCAGATTATGAAACCTCTTGATGTCCTTGTCAACGCGTGAAACGCGGAGTAGAATCCCGGCCATCCTCAAAAATTAATTGACCGCCCGGATTATAGCTCACCATGACCCGCTCGACCTCTTCGCCCGCACCCCTGACTCATTCTCAACACTGGATCGGTGCCTTTTTCGATGTGGATAACACATTGATTCCCGGCGCCTCGATTGAAATAGGATTTTTCCGGTATCTCTGGCAAGACGGTGTCGTGGGTTGGCCGGAGGTATGGCATAGCCTGGAATATGCCATTCGTCACATGCCCCCCGTTTCGTTCAACCCTCTGCGACGGAGGAAGCTGTATCTGATGGGGCATGATGTCTCACTCATTGAACAGATGGCCAGCGAGTACGTGGAGTTATATGTTGTTCCACGGGTCGCAGCGAGGGCTTTGAATCGTTTATCCCGTCATCGGGATGCCGGACATGTCGTAGCCTTCGTCAGCGGATCACCTGAGTTCTTAGTGAAACCACTGGCCGAGGCACTTGGAGTCTCATTGGTATTTGGCGCAAGACCGGAATCCCAGGAAGGACTCTTTACGGGAAAAGTGTTTGCCCCGTTGCCCTATGGTGAGGGAAAAGGCCGTTATGTGGAGCGCCTAGCCGCCCATTTCAATCTGGACTTGACGCGCAGCTATGCCTATGGCGATAGCCCTGGAGATTTTCACGCACTCCAACTGGTTGGCCATCCCTTTGTCGTGAATCCCATTCGGGGCATGGCTCGCATTGCCCGCGAGCGGGGTTGGCCAATTACACAATGGGCTTAGAAGGCGCGGTCATCCTGGATGAAATCGACCTGCTTGCTTGCGCCGGTTTGATAGCTTCTCCGGTCCTTTTCATCGAATAGCCCCCTTTTCGCCCCACATGATCGAAAATATCACTCAACCCGATCCAACCTTGTGACGATTACTCATCTCCGACAGCCACCTAGCACACCCTTCTCTGTCCCCTCCCCCTCACCCCGTATTTTGAGTACAATGTCACCTGATGCGTGCTGGAGCTGAGAGTGTTTATGACCACTTTGCCTTCCCTAAAGATCACCGAAATCTTTCATAGCCTTCAAGGTGAATCCACCCGTGTGGGACAACCGTGCGTGTTTGTCCGGTTAACGGGTTGTCCGCTTCGTTGCACCTGGTGTGACACGGAATATGCCTTTTATGGTGGAAATACCATGCCGATTGAGACAATTCTGACGCAGGTACAATCATATGGTTGTCCGCTCGTCGAGGTGACCGGCGGTGAACCATTGCATCAACCTGGCTCTCTGGTATTGTTAACACAATTATGCGAGGCTGGATTTCAGGTGATGCTGGAAACCAGCGGGGCGTTTGATATTGCCAACGTGGATGAGCGGGTTTCGATTATTCTGGATGTGAAATGTCCGGGTAGTGGAATGACCGACCGGATGCGGTGGGATACCCTTAGGCATTTGTCCGGAAAAGACGAAGTAAAGTTTGTTTTGAAGGACCGGGCCGATTACGAGTGGGCGCGCGATATCGTGAAACGGTATTCATTGGGGGACCGCTGTCCCGTCCATATGAGTCCGGTCTTTGGAGTCCTTCATCTTCAATCCCTGGCTGAATGGATTCTGGAAGATCGACTGCCTGTTCGTTTTCAACTCCAATTGCATAAAGTGATCTGGGATCCCCAAACCCGTGGCGTGTAACAATACCACGGCAAGGGGATCTGTTTACGTTTGGGGCGATTTATTTATTGAGGAGGCGTATGAATATTCTTGTGAAGAGTGGTGAAGCCACGGCTACGACAACGGATGTGTTGGTATGTTTGGAATATGAACAGGACAAAGTCTGGAGCAAAGCCGTCCGGCCGGTCGATCAGAAACTCGGTGGACAATTGAGCGCCCTGCGCAAAAGTGGAGAATTTTCGGGCAAACCGAATAACACCGCCTTACTACATATCGATGGGAAATTGCCCGCAAAACGCGTGCTTCTTGTCGGTCTTGGAACACGGGAGACGGTGACCTTGGAACGAATTCGTCAAGCAATGGGGACCGCTGCCAAGCGCGCCCGCACCGCCAAAGCCAAAGGGATCGTTTGCGTAATGCCGGACGTGCCAAAGGGCACCGGCCCTATGGATGACGTGGCCCAAGCCATGGTGGAAGGGGTAGTTCTTGGAGAATATCGGTTTAATGAGTACCGTACGGACCGCACAGACGACACCCACTCCTTGCAATCCTGCACCCTACTCACCAAATCCAACGCTCACCTGAATGAGGCCAAAGCTGGCGCCAACCGTGGCAAAATCCTTGGGGAAGCGACCTGTTTCGTCCGGGATTTGTGCAACCACCCCGCGAACGTGATGACGCCTTCACGGGTTGTCACCGAGGCCAAAAACATCGCCAGGGAGGCCAAAGTCCGGCTCAAAGTCTTGGACCGCAAACAGCAGGAAAAACTCGGCATGGGCGGATTATTGGGGGTCTCTCGTGGCAGCATCGAACCGCCCCAATTTATCATTCTGGAATATATGGGTGGCCCTCGCACACAAAAACCCATTGTCTTTGTCGGCAAAACGGTAACCTTTGATAGCGGTGGGATCTCCCTAAAACCATCGGAAAACATGGAACAGATGAAGGCCGACATGACGGGTGGAGCCGAAGTGTTGGCGACGATTCGAGCCGCCTCACGGCTCAAGCTCCCGGTGAATGCGATCGGCCTCCTGCCTGTGACGGAAAACATGCCGGGAGGACGGGCAACTAAACCCGGCGATATCCTTACCATGCTCTCCGGAAAAACGGTGGAAGTCCAAAATACCGATGCGGAAGGTCGTTTGATTCTTGCTGACGGCCTGGCCTATGCCTCCCGACTCAAACCCGCCTGCGTGATTGATATCGCCACACTGACCGGTGCGGCTGCTGTCGCGTTGGGACAGTTCGCGATTGGCATGTTGGGCAATGACGACACCATGAAAGCCGATCTCAAAAAGGCCGGCAATCAGGCCGGGGAACGGGTATGGGAAATGCCCCTGTGGGATGAATACTTTGAACAGCTCAAAAGTGACGTGGCGGACATGCGGAACATCGGTGGGCGGGGAGGCGGAATGATTACGGCGGCGATGTTCTTATCAAAATTCGTTGGAGACCATCCCTGGGTCCATTTGGACATTGCCAGCACCGATTGGGGTACAACCGAACGCCCGTATACTCCTAAAGGTCCGACAGGTATCGGGACCCGGTTGCTCATTCAATATTTGCTGAATCACGTCAATCGCTAGTCGGGAACACATAGCGATGTCTAGCGCTGAACTCGTAGGGCAACTGTGTATGATCGGTTTCGAAGGGACGGAGGTCACTCCGGACCTTCGAGCCTGGATGCAGGAATTCCGACCAGGAGGGATCATTCTTTTTTCCCGCAATTTGGTTGACCCTTTCCAAATCGCACACCTCACGAACGACCTCCAAGCCCTGGCCGGTGACATCCCGCTGCTCATCGGCATCGACCAAGAAGGCGGACGCGTCTCCCGCCTTCCTGCAGGCTTTACCATCTTTCCTCCTGCAACCACCGTCGCCCACTCGGGATCCACGGAACTGGCCTACCAGGCGGCTGCCGTGACCGCTAAAGAGTTACGCGCCGTAGGGATTAATATGAATATGGCACCGGTTTTGGACATTCATACGAATCCCTCCAATCCTATTATCGGAGATCGGGCGTTTGGGACCGAGCCGGAACAGGTGTGCCTTATGGGAGCGGCCACTCTCGCTGGCCTGCACGATCATCGCGTATTGGCCTGCGGAAAACATTTTCCTGGTCATGGCGACACCAGTACCGATTCACATGTGGAACTGCCGGTGGTCCATGCCACACGGGAGCGGCTGAAGAGTGTGGAGCTCAAACCATTTCAATACGCCATTGCTCATGGCCTTCAAGCTATCATGACGGCCCACGTCCACTATCCCGCCTTGGACCCCACAAACCCCGCAACCCTGTCTTCCATGATATTGACAGATATCCTTCGGCAGCAGATGGGATTTTCCGGTGTCATCTTGAGTGACGACTTGGAGATGGGCGCCATTGTGAACCATTTGACAGTCGGTGAGGCCGCTGTGCACTCGTTGCAAGCCGGAGTGGATATGTTATTAGTGTGCAAAACCCGCAGGCTTGCGACCGATACGATTAAAGCCGTCAGTCGTGCAGTTGAATCTCACGTATTGGATCAAAGCCGCCTGGAGACAAGTTTGGCCCGTATCGCCTCCGTCAAACAGCAATTTGTCTTCCCCTATCATCCAGTCGACATTCCCTCCATCCCTAAGACTGTCGGGATTTCTGCCCATCGCCATGTCTTAGCACAGATCCAAGGACAGTCTCGCACCCTGACCTGAAGACACAGAAAAGATAAGACGGATTTCCGGACGGGCTCCAATAAGGAGTAGGAGGTTCGGCACGCTTTAGGCCATGTCTTGGATGCCGGATCCTCTCACCTTCTTAGGTGTAAAAAAGAAGGGCCTGGCCCAATTCTGGACATTCCCTACAAAGATTTGTTTAGCTATCAACCTTGCTGTACAAATCGACACATCCAATCATCTATTCCTATTGCTAATGACAGAATTTCATGATTCATCTCGGAAGCAAGGAGCATGGCTATGGCATTGAAAAAAGGGGACATTATCGACGAACGCAAACGGTATCCTGATTCTTGTGGACTGGTACTGAAGGTGATGAGCGGTGGGGAAGGGTTTGAAAAAATTCGATGTTGCGGACATGACTTGACCCTGGAAGACGTGGTTCCCTCGTTTAATCAAGAGCGTGGCCGCCGAGCAGGAGCCTTGGCAGTTGGCATGCCCCTCGATGAAAAAATAGTTGCCACTGATTCCTGTGGACTTCGCCTAATGGTGATGGCGGGTGGGGAGGGATTTCAGGAAGTCATCTGTTGTGGTCATTCGTTTGGTGCGAAAGCGATTCAGAGTTTAGAGTTTGGTCAGATGCGGGGAGAGGACATCAAGCAGGAGCCCCCCCCCAACACCCCACATCAAGGAACCGCATAAGAGGACACATTCAACATGTTAGGGTGGACACCAGATTCAATTAAACAATGGGTCCGATGGATGCAGTTCCTCGACCGGTGGGGCTACATCACCGCCTGCTTGAGTTTTCTTCTCGTGGGTATGCTGGTGTTCGGGTATAGTTGGGTAGCCTATGCTCAATCGGTACAGACCGAGTTTTTGCCAGCAACCATCACTTTACTGAATGACCTGTTGTTCGTCATCATTCTTTTGGAGTTGTTTCGCACGGTATTAGGCTTCTTACAAAACGACCGCATTCGACTCGAACCCTTCCTGCATGTGGGGATCATCGCATCTGTCCGAAGAATTCTTACCGCTGGAGCTGAATTCTCGCACCAGGAATCTGTCCCTGAAGACATGTTTCGTCATTATCTCATGGATATGTCCTTACATGTCATCGTGATTTTGGTCCTCATGATTGCATTATATCTTCACCGAAAATCCGAGCTCCCGGTAGAACCTCTTCTCAACAAATAGCCCTTCCGAATTCCAGGAAAATTCTTTTCCCCTTTCTCTTCCCTCAATCATAGTATTGTCAGAAATTCCTCATGAACTTCTTCGGCTCATATTGCATACCGCCGGGGGCTGTGGCAGTATAGCCTCCTTTTTAGACGACAATCTGTAGTGTTGGTATCATGGATTCTCTTCCTGAATTAGTCGGCACAGTCCATATTATTCTGGGCCCTTATCGAGGAAATCCGATTGCACTGTACATGTGCCAGGATGAGTCTACCTGCCGGATTTCTCCTCGTATCTATCCGTGGAATCAAACTGTTGGAACCGGAGAAACCCCCAATAAGGCCGCCGCAGACTTCGAAGCCAGGTGGAAAGAGACGGACTTGGCCGACGATATGTATACCGGCCCTCATTGGGAAGGTGGCATCAAGCCGGAAAAGCCCAAACCTGTGCCTGCTCCAAAACCTGCCACTCCCCCTGCAGCAAAGACAGAGGCTGCAAAAGAGACCAAACCGCCTGCACCTAAAACACCGGCTCTGCCGGATCCACCACAACCAAGTCCAGAAGCCGAAGACGCAGCTAAGTAAAAACTCCCAGTCCTTTTATCCGTTTTGAGAGTTCTCTTTCTTATGGGTTTTGTGTGAACCGAGCCAAAATGTCCTTGGCATGCTATGTTCGGCTGTCGGCAAACTGCCTGGCGGATTCTATCAACGCCGTAAATAGACGTTTCTGAATTGCATCCTGCCGGTATAAAAACTCCGGATGCCATTGGACCCCAAGCCAGAATGGATGACGAGAGGCTTCAATCGCTTCAATGACTCCATCTGGAGCAATCCCGGTCACCTGAAATGACGACGGAACAGATTTGATAGATTGATGGTGGGAGCTATTCACCGCAATACTTAATTGCTTGGCGATGCGCTGCAGTAGGCTGTTGGGTTCAATATTAACCAGATGGGCTGTTTTCGTTGCCGATTTGGTGGGTCGATGTTCAATTTTCGTCGACAATTGAGAGGAAATATCCTGCACCAGAGTTCCTCCCAAGGCCACGTTCATGGATTGCATCCCTCCGCAGATGCCCAGGGTCGGCACCCCCTGACGAAAGGCCAGCTTGGATAATCCCAGCTCTAGTTGAGCGCGCTCTTCGCTCATTTGCTGAAAAGGATACCGCTGCTTCTCCCCATACAACTCAGGGGCTAAATCCGATCCGCTCCCGGTCACCAGAAGACCGTCCAACCGTTGTATAAGATATTTCTGTTTCGCCAACCCACGGACCAGAGGAAGCACGATGGGCACTCCCCCGGCGTCCTGAATTGCCTGAAGGTACCTGGCCCTCAAAAAATAGGTGGGCTCTTTCCCACCCATATCCTTCCGATTTCCAGGGTTAAAATCCGGTGTAATTCCAATGATAGGTTTGAGCATGCCAGCCGATTCAACTCGGGCGGGTTTGATCTTTCGGTCTATAGCGCTTGATCCTCGTATGCGGAGACCCCAAGGAATCGAACGGGCTCATTCCCCTTTAGATGGTCAGGAGTGATGACATACGTGCCGTAGAAGCTCGGCTCCCATACAGCTTTTGCGGTTTCAAGGTCACCACCCGTCAATCCATAGGTAAACGTTCCCACAACCCCGCCCAAGATGGCATAGGCAAACTTCACAGGGAAATAAATCACGGTCAGCAAAGCACTCCCGATCCCAAGGGCCGCTTCATTGGTTGGGCTCGATAATTCTTGTTCGGCAGCCAAACTGACCCCTGGGGCACCCAGGCATACTATCAGGGAAAAAGCCAACAACACGCACACCCCGGTTAATTGTTTAAGCACACCTTCCCCAAAAACCTTGGATTGCCGCATAAGGAATACTCCTTCCTGTTTAATTTTTATGCAAACCTTCTCGTTGGTATTTTAAACCTGAATGATGCATTAGTCTTCTGTTTTTAAATCCGAAATGAGCAATTATAGCAAATTTGGTATATTCATTGTGACGGGGGTCTCTTTTCGGTTTCAATCAGATCCAACTCGATAAAAATCTGCCTCTTGATTTCCTCGGCCTCACGCTCAACTACCTCATCAGTCTCAGCTACGAGAGCATCCCCTGAAACTTGAATATTTTCCTGCTTGATTCCCTGCTGAATAAAGGCATGAAGCTTATGAAAGCACAGCAACTGCACCAATAAATCATGGCTTTTTTCTCGATAGGCTCCCTGCGTTTCAACTGGAACGCCCCTCAGAACAACATCCAACCATGACGAATGCTGAAGGATTCCTTCGAGCCTGTCTACTTGGTTCCTTTTCATCACCACCTCGACTTGTACCCCACCTTTCCAGCTGCGTTTTTTGACATTAAACACACAGTGTACAGAATCTGAGGCACCTTCAACGGCTTCAGGGCCGTAAAACAGCGTAATGCGAAAGAGGGGAATTTGGGGCGGTGAGAGTAATGACATCCGTGATCTACTCGTTTCTTTTAAGAGCACAACAAAAAATGAAGAATACGCAAAAACTTGGCTAGGGCATAGTGTCCCAAGCCTACCGCATTTAGGTTGACACTCGTCAATCTTGAAAGATAGAGTCTTTTAAGTCTTAAATTTTCATAGTGTTAAAGGAGAGGTTTTATCTATGTTCGGAACCATGGGGTTCTCAGAACTCATGATCATTCTGGTGATCATCCTGATTATTTTCGGGGCAGGTCGGCTCCCGCAAATCGGAGAGGGTGTGGGGAAAGCCTTAAAAGGCTTTAAAAAAGAAGTCGCCGATATACCCTCACCTGTGGACCCCAATGAGCCACTTCCCAATACACCGCCAGAACCAGGACAGGTGCAATCCCAACCAACTACCTCTGTAGGCACTCCGACAAATCAGCCATTTCAGCCTGGTCCTGAACAAACCCCGGGAACCACTGCAGCGTTACTTTATAAGGGAGCAGGGCCTGAGGTGATCCAACCTTCATCTCAATCTGGCGGGGCTTCCAGTCCTCCTCAAGCCACGACGACTCCTTCTTCACCCCCACCGATGTCGATGGAGGATAGGCAAGCGCAACCAGCCCCCATGGCTTCCAGGCAATATCCTGCCCTCCCGGCTGGTGCACAAGCGAAGCCCGTGCTGAAGCGACCTGCAGCTGTTGTGAATAAACAAGCTGTGGCGCGAGTCCAAGCTCAACAAGCTGCAATGAAAGCTCAGGCTTCCCAGCAATCCGGATCAGCTCCCCGAGATATGCAATCATTGGGAGAAGGTCTTGGAAGTGCCGTACGTACCTTCCGCGATGCCGCGGCAGATATTAAAAATTCGATCGATCCTCAAATGCGCACCATTCAAGCGGAACTGGAGTCTGCCGAAAAAGAGATGCAAGACTCCATTGAAGTAGCCAAAGAGCCCCTAACTCCCAAAGAACCCTCTGGATCTGCATAAGCCTTTCTTGCTCACGTTCTCTACCAATTCTGCTCCCGTTATTGGAGCAATTTGTTTCTTTGGACTCTTTGGGTGTGTCATTGAATCCCCACCTGAATCAGCTGAATCCGTTACCGCACGACTTATTCCACTTCTAACGGATACTCAGACTGATACGAGACGGACCGCAGCCTTATCACTTGGAAAAATTGGCGACCCTCAGGGCATTCCAGCCCTTGTTATCTCGTTGTCGGATCCAGATGATCAGGTTCGACAATCAAGTGCTTGGGCCTTGGGAACGATGGCCGATTCACTATCAGACCAGGCTCTAGTTGCATTGGTTCAGCACCTTACGGACCCTTCCGAATTAGTTAGACAGGCTGTGGTATTGGCCTTGGGTCGGACAGCTGTGCAGAAGGAATTAATACAAGTGTTAACCCAAGCCTACGCTATTTCCACCATTGACACTCAAAGAGCCATTATCCAATCTCTTGCTCACTTTGATTTTCCATTTTCCTATTCCGTGTACCTTCAAGCTCTGGAAAGTCCGGATTCTCTCACTCGACAATCTGCAATTGCAGGGCTCGGTGAATTAGGCGACCCCCGGGGACTCCCGTTGTTACGCACTCATCTTCTCCAGGATCCAAGCGTGGGTGTCCGATCGGAAGCCGCATATCGTTTAGGCAAATTGGGAACCAGCGCGGATGTGGTGGCACTGAAGCAAGCCATGGAAACAGACCCGACTCCCAATGTGCATTTTTGGGCCTCTTGGGCCCTTATCCAAATTGGTCAGGATACCTAATCTCCACGAATTTTCTTCGGCGTCATCATTCACCTTCCTCGCTGATTTCCGTCCAACTTTCATCCTAGATCAAAATTTTTCCATGTTCCATGCGTTTGATTGAATACTCGAGATAAAATCATTACAATTCGCCTTCTTTTTCTCCATGAGGAAAAAATGAAGAAAATAAAAATAGAGGTGATCGTAGGCCTTCTGGTAATTCTGACAGGCCTGAGTTGCGCTTCCGCACCGGTGAAATGGTTCAAGCCCGGTACCTCACAGGCGACCTTTTCCAAGGATAAAGCTGATTGCGAAGAAGCTTTGTTCTCAACAGGAACCACTCAAAGGACCAAAGAGGTTTATTCCCTAGAAGGGTGTTTGGAGGCAAAGGGTTATACAGCCATCCCGCTTTCTTCTCAATAACGAAAAATCAAAAGTTTGGTTAAAAATCCTGGGGAGGATTAATTCTGGAGTTTTCGTTAACAAGAAAAACGGCTAGTCTCTTAGGGGGGTGGACAATGTGTCGTTCTGATCATTTAAAATGAGAGGAAATCGTGCATGTGTTAAAAATCGATAGAACAAGCGAACGAGAACATGAAAAAAGTTCTTTTAGTAGATGATGATCTCAATGCTCGTGAGGCCCTTCGCCTAGTCCTGGAATCTCAGAAATTAGAATGCATTGAGGTCGGTAATGGATCAGAAGCCATCGCTTGGCTGTCCAACAACCGGGCGGACCTGATTATCTCCGACAATCAAATGCCGGTTCTGGCAGGCCTGGATTTTATTGATCAAATCAAATTGCAAGCGAACGATCCCATCCCAACCCCCGTCATTTTACTTAGTGGTCATCTCGACGACCAGGATAAACAGCGTGCGCGTCAGGCAGGAGTCTTTGCTATCCTGGATAAACCTTGCAATTTTAGCCAATTCCTGTCCATGGTTCAGCTTGCATTGGACCAATAAGTCTTGTTCTTTGTCCTCCTGGTCTTCTCCTTCAACAGCGCTCCTCTTAAATCCTCGTATTAAAAAAACTTCCGTATCTCTAACTTTTCCTACTATGTGCTCATCTGCTAATCCATAAGCGGTATTTCTTCATTAACCCTTTTCTCGATATCTCTTCACTAGGGCGATGGATCTACTACCACCCTACAAAAATCATTTCCCCATATTGGGAAGTGAGCGACCGAAGAAATCGAAAAAATTCCAGTTAAACTTTCTCTTTAACAAAAGGAGTGCTCTCATGCTGAAAATATTCGGAGGAATGATTATCGGTTCCCTTATGACCATGATACTCTTTGGAGGGGTATCTGCTGCAGACAAAGTTCTGGCGAATGCGCAAACCTTATATTTTGACCAGATCCAGCGACCAGACACCACCACCACACTTCTACTACTGGTCTTTTTAAGTATCTTTCTTGCTTCTCTGGCTCTATGGCCTGCCAAGCCTGCTTTGGACACAAAGAAAATTACCAAACAATTGCGCCGGCACTGTTAAAAATCAAAATTTTCAATCCCAAGACAACAAAGCAGTCGGGAGAGAAACTGCTGGCAGGGGAGCATAATGCGGACTGAGACAGTCAATGCGACTACCAGACATTGATGCCGACAAAACTATTACTTTGTGGGCCAACGAATCTGTATTGAAATCGATATATTTCAATAGGTATTTCATTTGTCTTCCCAGTGAAATTTAAAAGGATGGCTAATGGCCTCGACCCGTTCATGCTTCATGACCCTGAGCATGAATGGGTTGGAGAAGGCTTTTGGCCTAATAACGGTTTCGAAAACGATAATGAAGGAAAACGTGATGCACGATTAACGTTTCAAGGATAAATTATCCATGCCATTTTTCTGATTTTATCGTTTCTGCGCCGCCTCCACATAGAATCTTTCAGAAGAGCTACTTCCATGATTTATCCATTCCGATTTGCCAAAAAATCGTTAATTTATTAATCCCAAAAGTCCGAAGCTGATGAATTCAGGGTTTTCCAAAAATATATCCTCTTCACCCTCACTCCATTCTTCTCCAATAGGCCTCCAGAGGCATTCTGACGGACGAGGACAAACAACATAAGAAACTCCCTCTATTTAAAAGAAAGATGTCGTGGAACCTCAGAGTCGCGAAAGAGGGAGTGTTGAATAATAAAGATGTTCAAGGGCAAATTTGCCCAGGATTAGATGACTCATCAAAGGCTCCGGGTCGGTTCAAAAAAGTCCGTCCAGCAAGGCCGCAGCCGTTTTTACGCGCGGAGCGTACGCGTAGTACGTGAGCACGGGAAAATGGCGAGAACGCCGCTGGCGGCTTTTTTCAACAGACCCAAAGTGAATTCCGAAATCACGAGCAGTCGCACATAGCATCAGCCGGAGTCCTAACCAAATGGGACGATTTTTTTCTTTCCAGTAAGTCTGATGAAATACTCTATGCTGTCGGGGAAAAGTCAGTATTGACACTAACTTCTCCTGTCCCAGGTAATCCACAAGCTACCCTACAAAAAGCCCAGCAAATTCAGTCGGCACCCCTAGCACCAGCCGATCCTTCAGTCCGGGATCTGGCGGTGGCCTTGTCAGCTATTGCCTTGAAACCGCAGCCCGCCAGAAACTGCAACGAAAGACCAGCGAAGACAGCTCTCCCTCTGAAAAACCAAACAATGCCTTTCCCTCTCATATTGATCATAAGTACATTAATTTAATCACTAAATCTTAAAGCTGGGCAGACCTTTCCACTCCCAAGAATCTCTTGCCCATTGTTTTCTCCTCATTGAATAAACTCCTTCGCTCTCTTAAAACACCTTTCACAAGCCTATCCTGAAAATTGTGATCCCAGTATGCTGCCGGTCCCTTTACCAACGAAGCTGGCAACGGACTTGCTAAATCGTATGTTCCAAGACAAACCATTGAGGATTTATTCTTAACAAAGCAGAGCCAAATAGGAATACAAAAAGATACCCAAGCACACGCGAATATATGGAAACAACAACAAACATTGGCCCACGGGCAATATCTCGAACTGATGGAGATCCGGAGACGTATGAACATTGTGGAAAAAATGAAACATGACTGGAACGAACGGGCCCAACACCATGCAAGATTTTGGATTGCCACCGAGGATTACCACACAGAAGAAAAATTCGCTCAATCGGGAAAAGACACTGCTCAGGCACTGTTGGCAACCATTCCTGTCTCTCCCTTACGGTCGTGGAAAGTTTTGGACATCGGATGCGGGATTGGCAGAGTCCTCAAAGCTCTCGCCTCCTATTTTGATTATTTAGTTGGAGTCGATGTCTCCTCCGCAATGATTGCCCAGAGCAAACAGTGGTTAGCCGACGATCCCCATGTTCACACGTATGAAACCTCTGGGGTGGATCTTCGAGAATTTCCTCACTCCTCCTTTGATCTGGTGTACTCCTATGTCACATTTCAGCATATGCCCCGTCCTGTGTTTGAACGTTACCTGGGAGAAATCCACCGCGTCTTGACTCCTAATGGCTATCTGGTCTTTCAACTTCCCATAGGCCCTTATCTTGATGTTCCTCTCGAGGACACCATTGGGATACGGTCCTATTCCCATCAGGAAATTGAAGAAAGCCTTCGGCGGAACGGCTTAGGCTTCCTTGAACACCCATCATCCAATCCCGAATTCACAGAGATGTCTGATTCGCATAGTCACCGTTTCCGGTTGGCACAAAAAATCGGTCCAATAGATTCCACTGTCTCAATGGACTGGGACGAATTGGAACAACCGCACTTTGTCTCTGAATTGGATAACCATCTTTATGGCATTTATGCCGACAATTGCGCATGTGCAGGCAACTATCAGGAGGGAATTCAGACGCTGCAAACGCTGATCAATAAGAATCCCGCAACTCTGGAAGGAAGATTACGGTTGGCAGCATTATTGATCGAGACCGGACAACTCCCACAAGCTTTGGTTACCATAAAAGAAATCATCACCATCCACCCTGGATATCAAGAAGGCCATCGAACGCTCAAGCAACTCCTCGAGAAATTTCCGAATCTACATCCTTCTGAGATTCCTTCTCTATGCACAACCAGCAAGCACTCTCCTGCCCAAGCCTTTCGAAATACTCCTGCATTAGAAAACAGGGAATATTCGACCACATAAAGTCTGAATAAAATACACTATCCACCCGTGCCTCCGGTCAGCCAACCATAGGCGATCAACATGCATGTGTAAATTTTGGCTTTCTAATAAGCTTTCTTTTGTTATAATCATGTTCACGGGTTGTAAATCTAATCCTTTATCTCTCACTACCAAACTAGGAGGAAAGCATGGCAGAAAAACCATGGGTATTGGTGTCAACATTTTTTCTGGTCATGGGAATGTCGGGCATGGCGTTAGGAAGTCCGCCAAACAATGGCCCAGGTTGCGGGTTAGGGAAATTAGCGTGGGAAGAAACCTCTGTCAGTAAAAGCAATATTGCTCCTCAGGTCATGATGGCCACAACCAACGGCACCTTTGGATCTCAAACATTTGGAATTAGTTCGGGAACTTCCGGTTGCACCAATGATGGGCAAGTCTGGGCATCAGAAAAAGTTAATGTCTTTGCAGCTATTAATTTTGACAATTTGGCTCAAGAAATGGCTCAAGGAGAAGGCGAACATCTCACGTCATTGGCCACACTAATGGGTATTCCTGTTGCCCAACAGCCTGCGTTCTTTGCCATGACCCAAGAGAAATACACCACTCTGGTTCAGGAGGGTGAAACCTCGCCAAAGGCGGTGGTAAAAGCCATTCACGATGCCATGGTGGACCATCCCGTTTTAGCTCAAGTCACGACATCGAAGTAAATTATTTCAGGCTCCGGCTGGTAAAGCCGGAGCCTCTCTCTTCTTTACCTTCCTGACATGTGGTAAACATTCTTCTTCTTTTTCTTGTACTTCTGCTACTTCCTTTTGAGCTCAAGGCCCAAGCCCACTCCTCCCTCTATCTGCAAGAACTCCTTCAACAAGCCACCACGGAAAAACTTTACCAGGACCGCTACTGGCATCGTTTACTCCACTACCGACAAAACCCTTTTAATGGCCACACCAGCGAAGTCGATGATCCAGGGTTCTTCCTTTCACCAGATGGGAAAACCGATCCAGAAGCTGAATTACATGCCACACTGACATATTTTTTTTCTGACACCTTAGTTGGGCGCTCCAAACAGCCGGCACAATGTGCTTTTATTGCCCGATATCACTGGCTGAAAGAAAAACTGCATTTTCAGGACTCTAAGCTTCTTCCACATCCATGTGAACGTTTTGTAAGTTGGCTTAAAGAACTGGATCCTGCCTCGATTACCTTTGTTTTTCCTTCGGCCTATATGGATAACCCGGCCTCCATGTTCGGACATTCATTTTTACGAGTGGATCAAAAAGGCCAAACCGCAGAAACGAATATTTTGGCGTATACGATTAACTACGCTGCCGAGGTCCCGCCGGATGCGGGGATTGAATTCGCATATAAAGGAATATTTGGAGGATACAAGGGGTTCTTTTCGACCATTCCCTATTACATGAAGGTCAAAGAATACCGGGATCTTGAGAATAGAGACATTTGGGAATATCGCTTGAATTTTTCACAAGAACAATATTACAGATTGCTCATGCATGCGTGGGAATTAGGGAATGCCTATTTTGACTATTACTTCTTTAAAGAAAATTGTGCGTACCACATTCTCTCACTCCTGGAAGTAGCCGATCCCAATCTCCACCTGACCGACCAGTTTCACTTTGCAACGATTCCTGCCGATACCATTCGCCTTCTTACTCGACAGAAAGAATTGGTTCAAAAAATTTCTTATCGTCCCGCCCGGAGTACTCTCCTTAAACGCAAGAGAGAAGCCTTAACAAAAGAGGAAGCTGTCTTGGTCCGAAAACTCCTTCACGATCCTCAGATAATAAGCCAATCCGAATTTCTTCAATTACCACAAAACCGCAAAACATTCCTTCTGGATTTCGCTTCAGACGTCTTGCGCTATAAAGGGGTCACCGATCGAGACAACGCTGAAGACTATAAGGCCAAAAATCGATCTATCTTAGTGGCACGCAGTCACATTCCCATCCCATCCGGCCCCTTTCCGGTTAAACCTTTTTCTCTTTCTCCCGAACACGGACACCAAACGATCAGAGTCGGAGGTGGAGTCGGATGGAGAAACAATAATACATTTGAAGAAATCAACTTCCGAGGCGCCTATCATGATCTCCTGGACCCTGACCCAGGATACACCCAGGATGCACAAATAGAATTACTGGATTTACGGCTGAGGCATTATCACGGACAAAATCAATTTCGAGTGGAACGTTTTACCTTTGCTAATGTCCTCTCCTTGGCCCCCATTGATTCCTTGTTCGTTTCGCCATCATGGAAATTTAATGTTGGAATGGACACCGTCAAGACCTCAAGTTGCGACCTCTGTTCAAATGGGAATGCCAATGCAGGAATCGGTGGAGCTCTGGAAACTCAGATGTTTCAGCGGGAAGTCTTTTTTCTCTTTGGGGAGATGGATGCCAACATCAGTGGAGGGTACAAAGAAAACCACCGGGTGGGGGGAGGAGTATCCGGCGGCGTGATGGCCACCATTACTCCGAACTGGAAATGGCTCATGTCAGCAGGATATTTGTATTACCCCCTTGGAGATCGATCGCATGACATCCCTATTTCTGTTGGCCAACGATGGACATTTGCCAAAAATTTCGCCGTGCGCGCCACATTCACTCACCATGAACAGGACAATGAAATTTTGGGTGTATTTCATGGATATTTTTGATTCAGGAATGCCATTATTTTCATCCACAAGTCATAGGATCCACAGCTCCAAACAACGACACAGATACCCTTAATCCTTATAGATGCGTGATCATGAGAGTTGCCGAGACAAGTCGAACGCCACATTAAAATATATATCCAATTCCACCTATAAAATATTCGCTTCGAAAATTCACAGAGAGTTGGTCCCAGTGGTAATTCGCAGCACTGTATTTATACTCCCCAAACACGAACCAATTCGGGGCAACTACCAACTGAATCCCGCCAAATAACTGATATCCCGGAGCTAAACTCGTTTCCATATTGCGGTCCTTTCTACCGGGAATATCCGAATCATGAAGGATTCCATTCGAGATCCCCCCTCCTATTCCCGCATATGGCCGTGCATACAGGCCAGGATACCGAAAGATGAAATTGACCATCGAGCTATACGTCACAAGGCCACTTTTACCTTTACCCGTTTCTGCACCATTTTCTTCGATTGGGAATCTCAAGGAGTTATTCTGTCCAAATGACTCTAGTTCAACTCCAAGATATCCCTTAAAAGAAGACGGGAATAATCCAACCTTCACTCCAAGCCCAGGATGCCCATGAATTCGTTCATCAGTAACACCATTCCCCTTAAATGAAAGGCCCTGGTTTAAGGGTTGAGTAGCCATCCCGTAACCGGCCAGATAAATCTCTATGTTCTCCAATGCATATCCTTTTGAGGGAGCAGAAAGCAGCGTCAAGCATATCAGGACTGCTACGATTTTCATGCTGAACGTTCCAAATCGGCACTCGGCAAAAACCCAGGTCCCGTCATTTTGGCAAAAAAAGGGAGCACCCAGAATAACCTTCCAGGTGCTCCCCGCCAACATGGGAATCTCTTTTTAGGAAACCTAGTTTCCTCTCGCAATCGTACAAACTTCAGTATACACTCCCCATACAATATTTTTGTAGGAAGTATTCACATATACCAGCTTTGAAATTCCTCCATTGGCCATGGCGGTCTCAACTCGTGTATCTCCGGACGCCACAATGCCCAAAATTTGGTGGCTACAAGCTGTTCCAGTTTTCGCCGCTGCGACACCGTTATCCAACACCAAGCTCCCCCCCTGCACATCAGTGTAAATCCCCGCAACAGCAAATGACGCATTGGGCTGCTGAAAACTTGCCGCCCCCATACAGCCTACAAGCATGAAACACATTAACCCCACAAGAACCAGATTTACGCACTGTTTCATCAAAACCTCCTCTGTTAATGGTATATGAAACTTTCTCTAAAAATTCTGTTACCCTTAAGTAGCGTATTCAAAAAATAATGTCAACAAACCGTTATCCGCTGCTCCTCCAAGAAACGCGCTTTCTTCCCTACAATCTTCAAGAACGTTAGGTAGTAATTTTTCTATACCATGAATCTCACTGGCCAAAACCTGGGACACCCCCTTTCCACAGACCCCACTTTTTTGTTTAGATGAAGGACGTGAGCAGAATGGAGAGCTTCCGATTCTTATGGCCAAATTTCATATGAGCATGTAAATGATTTTAGAAGACGAATTTTGCGATATCATTAAAAAAGCGCGCTTTGGACAAGGGCTGGGAATTGAGACCCTTGCGGAATTGGCAAAAATGGAGCAGGCCGAGGTGGAACACCTTGAGAAAGGCCATCGACCTCCGACCAAAGGCGAAATTCAAGGCATTAGCCAGGCCTTACACCTGCGTGTTGGCCCCCTGGTAAGCCTGACTTTGGACGGATGGTTACCTCAGCCTCAACCGGAATGGACGACTGAACACGATCTTGTTGAAACCATTAAAGGCGACATTGGCGGGTATGAGGTCAAAGGCTATCTGTTAACTGATCAAGCCACCAAACAGGCCATCATGATTGATACAGGATACAATGCCAAGCAGATGCTTGCGAGCATCTCCCGGCGTGATTTGACCTTGATCGGGGTTTGCCTCACCCATGGGCACACGGACCATGCGGGAGGGCTGGAAGAGATTCTGTCTCGATGGCCAGTGCCGGTCTATCTGGGTAATGGAGATTTCGATCTGCTCCCATGGAGACCACCTGACGCCTCCATAAAAATACCAGCCAACCATCAGGTGATTGCCCTGGGAGAGTTGACGGTTGAATGTTTGGCCACCCCAGGCCATACCCCTGGAGGATTTTGCTATCTGTTATCGCTCAAAGGCCAAACCCTGTGTTTTGTGGGGGATACGCTCTTTTCCGGTTCGGTGGGGCGTTCAAACCCCTTTTCACTGTATCCCCAGCATTTGCAATCCGTTCGCCATACCCTGTTACACTTACCAAAAGACACCGCCTTGTTTCCTGGCCATGGTCCCTCCACCACAGTGACTGAGGAACAAGCGCATAATCCATTTGCCTGATCTTGCATGTCAGACCATTTACTGGCTTGGCATTTAATAAGGACGTGTTAATGGATCACGAATCGCCTGAACCTTCCACTCCTTCAGAGAATAAGCCAACTCCCCCACCTTCTCTGTTGAATCCTATTGCCCCCACCGATCCACTGCCCCAGACCAACCCACCTGCTCCTCCGCCTCTAATCAGGCCTATCTCCACAAACGACATACGTCAAGACCACACAACGGAAACATCCTCCCGCGGGATGGATCATTGGCAATCACTTGAACCTGAACTACTCGAAACTGGAGAGGAGGTGGACGAATTCCCTCCTCCAACTCCCAGCGTTTTTTCTCAATGGGGACTTCCTATTTTGCTTTTTGGGCTCACCGTATTCACCACACTCTGGGCAGGAGCATTTCAAGTGAATACGAAACCCGTCAATGGGGCCTGGGATTTTTTAATGCGCTATCCTGGCTCTTTAGTCAATGGGATCCCCTTTGCCGCAACCCTTTTAGGTATCCTCGTTACCCATGAATTCGGGCATTACCTCCTCTCCCGCATTCATCGTGTGCCCGCGTCCTTACCGCTGTTCATCCCTGGTCCTCCACACTTCATCGGTACCTTTGGGGCCGTAATTCGCATGCGATCGGCCATTATGAATCGGCGGGCACTTTTTGATATTGGCGTTGCGGGTCCCATTGCCGGTTTTATCGCAGCAGTCGTGGCTATTATAATCGGACTCTCCCTTTCCCATATCGTCCCACGATCACAAACCTACGGCTTACAGTTGGGCGAACCACTCCTGCTGCAATGGTTTGGCTGGCTCATGTTTGGCCCGATTCCACCTACGCACGATATTGTACTCCATCCCATTGCCTTCGCCGCGTGGTTCGGATTTTTCGTCACCGCAATTAATTTACTGCCTTTGGGTCAATTGGACGGAGGCCATGTGGCATTTGCGGTGTTAGGCCGTCGGCAACGCTCACTGGCCTTGGGAACGATTCCCATACTTATTTATTTGGGACTCACGGGTTGGCCTGGATGGATTCTCTGGGTTGGCCTGGCCAGCCTTGTCGGGATTGGCCACCCCCCGGTCATTGACCCTGACATCGTTTTGGGCAAACACCGCCGATGGGTGGCTTGGGCGGCCTTGGCTATTTTCATTGTGACTTTCGCCCCAGTGCCGTTTTCCGTTGGCTGACAGACATGTTAGCCTTGCCTATGCCCTGGTTGTTCACGGAACATCATCCGTTTTCTCCACCATCGTTTCCGTGCTGGAATTCCCAGCCCAACCACGAAAAGGAATCGTGATCTCATGAGTGACTATCAATCCCAATTACACACCTACATTCAAGATCACCGCGCCAGCTTTGAAGACCTCCTTGGTCAAATGGTGGAAGTGCCATCAGTGAGCTCAGACCCTGAACATGCCCCCGATATGCACCGGATGGCGGAGTTAGCCGTTCAGTATCTGGAACAATTTGGAGCCAAGGCCTCTATTGTGAACACCAGTGGTTTTCCCAGCGTGTCCGGAGAATGGATGGCCGGCCGGCAATACCCCAGCCTGACCATTTACAATCATTTAGACGTCCAGCCTGCTCAGGAACCGGAATGGCGGCAGCCTCCCTTTGCCTTTCATAAAGATGGTGATCGGTACTGTGGACGTGGAGCGACAGACGATAAAGGCCCGGCGTTAACCGCCCTCTTTGCTGCAAAATTTGCCAGAGAAGCCGGCATCCCCCTGAACATCCGGGTCCTCTGGGAATTGGAAGAAGAAATTGCCAGCCCAAATTTTTCAGAGGTCCTTCAGAACCGTAAAGCGGTCCCTGCGTCCGATTCGGTTCTGGTGTCTGATACGATTTGGGTAGCGAAGGATCGCCCGGCTCTCTCCTGTGGACTTCGCGGTTTGTTAGTCGCCAAGTTGGTGCTTCGCACAGGGGAAACCGATATTCATTCAGGTCTCACGGGCGGCGGAGCCCGCAACCCCTTGGCGGAATTATGTGAAGCCGCCTATTCCTGCTTAGACGCAAAAACCGGGCGCGTGAAAATACCAGGGTTTTACGATGATGTCGTCCCGCCCACCAGAACCGAACTGAAAAACTTTCTGGCATCAGGATTTCAGGTTCGGCTTTTTAAAGAAGCCTATCAACTGCGATCGCTGCGAACATCCGATCCTCAGGATTTACTCAAACGAATCTGGGCCTCTCCCACCTTTGAAGTTCATGGGTTAGCAGGTGGCCATATGGGCCCAGGCGTCAAAACTGTTGTGCCGGCCTGGGGTGAACTCAAAGTGAGTATGCGATTAGTTCCCAACCAACATCCCTCAAAAATTTTCCGACTCCTGAAAAAACACCTCCGTACTCGCAATCCTGATATTGAGGTGATTAATGATGGAGAACTGGAACCCTATCGTGGAATTTCCGATGGCCCTTATGCGGAGGCATTACAAGAGTCGGTAGCCCAGGCCTTTGGACGCCGACCAGTGTTTGTACGGGAAGGTGGATCTATCGGGGCCATTGCGGTGTTACAACGTGCCTGGAAAGTCCCGATTCTGTTTATGGGTCTCAGTCTGCCTGAACATGGGTATCATGCACCCAATGAATATTTCGATTGGAGACAAGCTTCAGGGGGGATACAAGCCTTCGTCCACTACTTCGATCGCTTGAGTCGGATGCGATTAGAAAAACCCAAAACCCGATCCAAGCCAATAACAAGCTAAGGTCCGGAAGAAGGTAACTGAGCTGAAGGTAGGTCTTGAAAATGCACGAGGGTTCGAATATAGGCGAGAATATTGCGCCGCTCATTGGCCGACAATTGATGACTCCAGCCACTCATGGCCGTCCGGGGAATTCCCTCAGCAATAATCTCGAGGAGTTCTGCATCAGTTTTGGCTGAGGTGGCTGCGGAAACTAAATTTCCTGGGCGAGGGGCTAACAGGGCCGCCCGTGGCCCATCCCCCCGTCCTTCCGCTCCATGACATTCCAGACAATGAATACGATAGAGGTCCCGCCCCTGCTCCCCTCCTGGTTGCGCACCAAAAGTCCCTAACGTATAGAACACGCCTAAACCTGAGATGATCAGGCCGTTCAGTAGAACCAGGACACCCATCCAAACCAGGCGATTCATGCCTTTAATTGTACTGCGTGAATGGCATATATTCAAAAATTCGCCCATCAGCCAATATTTTAGATGGGAATCCGTGGCAGTTGCAAAAACTCTCTACTGACTGCGCAACAATATCCGGAGCGGAATTCCCTCAAAACCATATTCCGTCCTGATGGAGTTCTCTAGATAACGGAGGTAGGACGCTGGGACTTTTGGTGCGGATTTGACAAATAGCGCAAAGGTAGGCGGTTTGGTCGCCACCTGAGTGATAAATACGGATTTTTTCGGATTCCCTCTGACCAACGTTATGGGATTTTTTTCCAGGAGTTCCTGAACAAATAGATTCAGCTTACGGGTTTGAATGCGTTTGGAAAAATCGGCCACAACCTGATCAATTTTAGGAAAAAGGCGCGTGAGCGTTTCCGGTTGAATTGCGGCACCAAAGACAACCGGCACATAGGTAAAAAAGGGAAATCGCCGAGCTAATTCAAGATTGTAGGCGGGATACGCCTCACGATCCCCTTCCCGCATGTCCCATTTATTCACAAGAATGATACAACCTCGCCCTTGCTTACTGATTAAGCCAGCAATTTTCGTATCTTGTTCTGTGACTCCTTCTACCCCATCCAAAACCAGCACTGCAACATCAGATCGTCCCAACGCTCGAATGGCTCGCACGACACTATAGCCTTCAATCCCACGCTCGATCCGCCCCCTTCGCCGGAGACCTGCCGTATCTGTAAAGATATACCGTCGCCCATGAAGACTGACCATTGAATCAATCGGATCGCGGGTCGTTCCTGGAATATCACTGACAATGAGACGTCGTTCACCGAGGATGGCATTAACCAACGTCGATTTCCCCACATTGGGTCGGCCCACTACTGCGATTCTTGGGGTCTCTTGTTGGACCTCATCCTCCGTAGCATGAGGAAGATAGGGCAAAAGGGCTTCCAGTAGTTCATCCACCCCTAATCCTCCCTCAGCCGAAATAGGAAAAATCGTCTTTATCCCTAATTTGTAGAAATCGGCCAAGAGCGGTTCAGCCTGAGGAGTATCAATCTTATTGATCGCCAGAAAAACCGGCTTTTTCACCGGTCGCAACAGCTTAACGAGATCGGCATCCAACGGAGACAACCCCACCCGGCCATCCATAACAGCAATGATGAGATCCGCTTCTTCAATAGCCGCTTGGGTTTGAAATTTGATCTGCTCCACAATGACATCGTCAGTGGTCAGATCCAGTCCACCGGTGTCGATTAACGTGAATATCCGATTCTGATAATCGCACTCTGCGGTGTTTCTATCCCGAGTGACTCCGGAAACATCATCGACAATTGCCGTACGGTGACCGACAATCCGATTGAACAGCGTGGATTTTCCTACATTTGGTCGTCCCACAAGGGCAACCAAAGGTTTGTAGGGTTTGGGGTCTGGGGAAACTTCGACAGGCAAGCCCGACGGACATGGTGGCGATTCAAGAGATGGTCTGATGCGAGAGCGGGGTGTGCGAGAACGGGAAAATCGAGTCATTGGACAGCAAATTATCGGCTAAGGGTGTTCAAACTGGTAGGAAAATTTATTTTTGGACGTCAGGTCGTCTACCAGATCAACAAGACGATTAATCGAAAGAGCCCGTCAAGTGATAGCCTGGATAAAGCCCCCCAGTCAACTACCGGCGGATAAAGCTTTATTTAGACACAGAATGTAGATCAGCCACAAGGAAATTTATCGAGGAGAATCTTTCCTGCAGTTCGATTGGTTTATGGGAAATGAACCCATGCAAATTATTCAGCAATTGGGTAACAACTATGACGGCTCTGCGAAAATGTTAGACATTTTTCGTGATCTACCAGCCATCCACACCGGTGAATTCAATTTTTGAATGGACTCAGAGATTGAGGCAGAGGAAAAGGCTGGGACAATTGATTAACACAGTGAGTTACACATGGAGATGTTTCATCGCTGCTGCACAAAGAATGATAAATACTCCCATCCACAATGCTACACGCTGAAATGGAACCGGCTCTACGGCCATCTCTTCCAATTCCTCGCTTGTCTCACCACCTGTAGGTTCATTTTTAAAGATGATGGTGTACAGAAAAATGGTCAGAATTCCCAGCACCAACGCCAATTTGATGAAAAAGACTGTGAGGTATTTTGCATGATGGGCGACGTTTTCCCCCGACTGCATAACCATCCCCTCACTCACATAATGGAGATTGACTCCTCCAGTGAAAAGGATGACCACCAAAAGAATCCCGACTACCCGTTTATATTGCCGATAGAAGGTTTCAGATATTGGTCGGATAAATTGTTTTGGGACAGCGGTTTTAAGACTTGGCGTCACAGCCATCACAAGAAAGGCCAACCCCCCAATCCACACCACGGCAGACAGGAGGTGCAGCCAATGCACCAGGATGGGAATAATCTGATTAAGGTCGGTGAGAACTCCGAGGAGGGATTCCATTAGAACTTAAACACAGGTTTTTCATTCCCGAACCGACGCTTCCGAAGTTCTTCCATTAATTCAATCGTCACGGTTGAAAGGCCTTGTTCTACAGCATGACGCTCGACGCCTTTTTTAACCATGGCCCGTAAAAAATAGGGGATGCGACTGAGCCGTTCTTCCGCAGCAGCTTCCCATTCCACAGACGAGACTTCCGGCACATTGAAAGCCACTTTTATTTTCTCTCCCCCTTTGGGAGTGTATAAACACCATTCGTCCTCATCCATCGCATCCCCGTGGTCCACGTAGGGACGAGCACGACACCCTCCGCAAATTTCACTGTATTCGCAATCTCCACATTTGCCCTTAAGGTGTGGATAACGAAATGCATTGAAAAC
This sequence comes from Nitrospira sp. T9, assembly GCF_052156535.1. Lineage (NCBI taxonomy): Bacteria > Pseudomonadati > Nitrospirota > Nitrospiria > Nitrospirales > Nitrospiraceae > Nitrospira > Nitrospira sp. T9. The sequence goes on along the minus strand of NZ_JBQKUP010000034.1, from coordinate 348,461 downwards.
TTCCGAATTTTCCCATAAATCGACAAAGCTGGTCTGGCGGATGTTTCCTGCGGACAAGGGCATATATGGGCAGGGCGTGAGGTCACCGTTTGGCGTCACCCGCGCATAATTAGTCCCTGCCAGACATCCTCCTCCCATGTAGCCTTGGGCCTTGGTGATGGGAGAATTTGGGTCCTTTTCATAGGCCAGGCGTTTAAAATGTGGTGCACAACGCGCTCGAACCAACATGTCCTGGTATTTATCTTGGCTCTCCACCAAATAGCTCAAGACCTCTTCATACTGCGAAGGAGTGATGTCGGTGAGCTCTTCACCTCGTCCTGTGCACACCATGAAAAAGACATTTAAGACTTTGGCCCCCAAATCGTGCGACCAATCGATGACGGCTGGCAATTCCTTGTAGTTCATGGGCTGTGCACTGAAATGTACTTGGAATTGAAGGCCATTTCGTTTGCAGGCTTCAATACCAGCCATAGCCCCTTCCCATGCACCAGGTAAACCTCTAAACGCATTGTGTGTTGCTGAATCCAGGGAATCAATACTAATTCCTACGCCCATCACACCAATATCTACCATGGCTTTGGCCATTTTGTCGTCAATCAGCATTCCGTTCGTGCCGAATACGACCATAAATCGTTGTTCAACGGCATGACGCGCGATTTCAAGAATATCGGGACGAACCAACGGCTCGCCTCCGGTAATTACAAGAAGGCTTCCGGCATTGACTTGGGCAATCTGATCAATAAGACGGAAACATTCTTCTGTCGTCAATTCATCATGCCCACCGCCCATTTTTGTCGTGGCATCCAGGTAACAATGTTCGCACTTGAGATTGCATCGCTTGGTTAAATTGAGAGCCACCAGGTAGGGCTTAAAATCATCCACAGTTCGGCCGTCTCCAGGCCCCCCTGACTCTGGACGAAAATTTTCAAACTTTGTCACTGCGCTGGACCCTAACGAACTCAGCGTATTGAAGAATGAACTGATGACAGGGAGTGACTTACCCATTGTGGCTGGCTCCGGATTGGGCCTCAGAGGGAGCCCCCGCGCCGGTTAACTTGGCCACGATGTCCTTGACGTTTCCTGTTTTCATGGCTTCTTCCATAGTGGTTTTAGCCTGCTCAATGCCCTGGTTCGCTACATCCAGAGTTATAGTTGTGGTACCAATTTTTTCAGCATGCTTTATAATTAACGCTTTAGTACAATCCCGCATAAATCCAGCAGGAGCTCTTTCTAATCGTTGGAGAGCATCCGGCTCCCATATGTATGGGTCGGCTCCATTAGTGTCGCCAGTTTTATCATTATTAGATTCAGAGACCATAGTTGCCGTCTCCCCAGCCGTTTTATTGGCGAAAATTGGTGTGTAGTCTTCGCTTGCCGCTTCCTGAATCATCTCGCCTGAATATTCCAAGGTAATGGTGGTCATTCCAAGTTTCCTGGCGGTTTTTTCGATTTTTGCTTTTGCCCGTCGGCGTTGGAACCCAGCGGGAACGGCTCGAATTGCTTCACGAGCATCTTTCGTCCACTGCATAGGGATATCGTCATATGCCACTTGTGTTTCCAAGCCACCTTCGGCTTTGGCAGCCGCATCAAAAATAGATTTATCGACTTGTTTAAATTGCGCTCCATCTAAACCACAAACAGGACACATCACCGGATGGTCACCTTTCCCAATATATCCACAGCCACCACAGACGTAATAGTCTCTCGACATTCGAGCCAGATAGGATTTATTTCCTGCGCTCATAGGCTCAGAAACCTCTGCCGGTATTTCCTCCACCACCTGGGACATCATACCGCTCAATGTTGAGCCCATTAAGTCCTGCGCAACTTCATTGCCTGCCTGCATAGTATTCCGATCGACTCCGGCCGCATCGAGAGTACCACCTAGCGTTTTCATAGCGTCCATCGCACCCTTGGGTAAAATATCCCCAACCGCATCATCAATGACTGAATTACTGATGATGGTATGACCCTTTTCGATGGCATATCGATGTATCGCAGTCTTGGCCACTCCCCGCGCAAAGACCGGTATCTTCTCCATCCGTCTTAGGGCTTCTTCCGTCCAGGCAATTGTGTATTCGGCCTGTGTGTCTATCGGAGGAACAAACTTCTTATTGGATATTAATATATTACAAGGAGCTGAACGCAAAAGATTTTCGGCATTGCTGCCAATATCCATATCATCATCGCTATGCACCCCAATCCGTCCAACGATAAGCAGCCAGGGCTGCTCTTTTCGAACGTACTGAATAATTTTCTCAAACGCCTTGCCGTCAAGCAGAGTGGTCTTAATATCCTCCCCCTCATCCTGTGCAACATCGCGAGAGACATCCAGATGAGACTGGTAAATTTTCGCGAGTCCGCTGTCGATGACTTCCTCGTGAAGCTTTTCCTGCTCCTTAAATCGAAACACCTTCCCAGCCTCTTCATTCAGGACACCGGAAATACTGTGAAACGCCGCATAATGAAAATAGGGATCGAATGCTGATATCGCTTCTACCGGCTTATTAAGAGCCTTTCCCAAGGCGAGCGCGGTCTTCAGACCGCCAAAGGAGTAATGGCTCCCATCCACAGCTACTACAATTTTCCCACCATTCATGGGTTTGGTATCTTTCACAATAAACATGTCCGAATTACGAATCCGACGGATCACACGTTCCGTGTTGCTCCCGATCACAGAGTCCTTCACCGCACCGACTCCCAAAGCTCCCATAATGGTCAAGTCATATCCATTTTTGGTGATATCTTCCGCGATTGCTTTCCAGTTTCGCCCCTCCAGTGAACGTCGCTCCAGAGGTATGTTTGCTTCCGCGCATTTCTGGTCGACAAAATCCAAATACGAATCTGTGATTATTTGCAAGCCTCTGGTGATAAGGGAATCATGGATTTGGCGCTGGCGATCCAACTCTTTTTCGTCGTGATATTCCTCAGGAAGACCTGCCTCCATTTGTTTAAATCGCTTATCATGCATCTTGGCCGCATATACATGGCTTCCCACAATTTTCGATCCGAAAATTTTCGCGAACTGCACTCCCAGCTCCACAGCCATATTCGAATGGTCTGAATTATCAACCGGGACATATATTGTCTTGTACATCAACAAGCCTCCTTACAGATTTCCGCCAAAAAAAAAGCGGCACCAAACCCTCGTCTCCATCGCCGGGAAATTTTTATAAACAGATGTTTTTTCACATGAAATAAGAGCGGATCTTACCACTGGGAAATCTAGGTACGCAACCCAATGACCATTTCTACCTTGACATGAGTAAAATATAAAAAATCCTATATTTATCATATGCATTGAATGAATCATGTTAGCATTTTTCCAGTCCACTACGAATTCATGGAAAGCACGTCAAAACCCTCACCATTTATTGTGCCTAGCCCTTAGGTTACCCATGGACAAGTCATTGCGGTTACCAAGCTTTCACTAAACGAACCCCAATTTTATTCTCCTTTTTTTTAGAAGCGACGCAGGACTTAATCATCCGAAAAAGGAGCCTCGAATTGCCAAAGATGGCAGCTAATGCTGCAACCTACCCATAGAGTCACATACGGCTTGAGACCCAGGCAAATCAATCGAAATGGGGAAAGCCATTCATTAAGGCCATCACCCTTTTTTAATCTTTACGAGAACTTTGCATTAGAGAAATTTTATGTTTTACTGATCTTTAGCCGAAAACAAAGGACGAAACCAGGAAAGCCTCAAGTTTTTCGGTCCTAGCCAACCCAAAAATTGCGGATAGGGGTTTAATTGCGCTAAATTAAGTGTTTTGCGCTTTGCTTTATTCACCAACTGAGACCATATCGTTCTGGGCATGTGGGCTCAAGCAATTGGTTAGGGGGAACTCTTGATGAGACAAACCAATTTTCTCTTTACTTCCGAATCGGTTACGGAAGGGCATCCGGATAAGATTGCCGATCAGATTTCCGACGGTATACTTGACGCAATCATTGCAAAAGACAAGAACTGCAGGGTGGCCTGTGAAACCATTCTGACTACAGGAATCGCCTTTGTGGCCGGAGAAATTTCCACCAGGGCGTATGTAGAAATTCCTGAGATTATTCGTGAGACGATTCGTGAGGTGGGGTATACCGATGCGACATGGGGATTTGATTACAGTACCTGCTCGGTGTTGACCGCCATTCATAACCAATCGGGCGACATTGCCATGGGTGTGGATTCAGGTGGCGCTGGCGATCAAGGGTTAATGTTCGGATATGCCTCGAATGAGACCCCTGAACTCATGCCAATGCCCATAATCCTGGCACACCGTTTAACCAGAAAACTGGCAGAAGTTCGAAAAAAGAATATTCTCCCCTGGGTTCGGCCTGACGGAAAGTCACAGGTGACGGTCGAATATAAAAACGGAAAACCCATTCGCATTGACACCATCGTCCTTTCCACCCAACACAGCGATGCGGTCACCTCAAAGAAAATCGAAAAAGATGTGATGGAAAAAGTCATTATTCCCGTCATGCCTAAGAAATTTTTCAATCCAAAAAATATCAAATTCCACATAAATCCCACTGGACGATTTGTCACTGGTGGCCCCATGGGAGACACCGGACTGACTGGACGAAAAATCATCGTAGACACTTATGGCGGGGTTGGCAGTCACGGAGGAGGAGCTTTTTCCGGAAAAGACCCCAGCAAGGTAGACCGATCAGCCTCATACATGGCGCGATATATTGCTAAAAATGTCGTTGCCGCCCAATTGGCAGAAAAATGTGAAGTGCAATTGGCCTATGCCATCGGGGTTGCAGAACCAGTTTCTGTTTTGGTTGATACCAAGGGCACAGAAAAAGCGTCAGTTGAGCAGATCGAAAAGCTCATCATCAAACACTTTCCGTTGACTCCCAGAGGTATCATCGAGCATCTCAAGTTGCGCCGCCCGATTTACAAAAGAACTGCAGCATACGGACATTTTGGGCGAAACGAACCAGGTTTCACCTGGGAAAAAACCGACATAGCGAATGCACTCAGAAAAGGTGCAGGCCTATAACTTTTAAGCGCTTCGCCTTTTGAGTAAGGGGGATTTAAGTCCCCCTTCTTGTGTCCAGCATCTTCAATCATTCATCCTGAGAAGGGGAAGAAATTTCTATGAGCACCGCAACTATGACTAAAGCCGCCGCAACTGACTATAAAGTTGCGGATATCCGTCTGGCCGATTGGGGACGAAAAGAATTATGCATTGCCGAAACAGAAATGCCGGCATTGATGGCCCTTCGAGAGAAATATCATGACTCCCAACCATTAAAAGGGGCCAAAATTCTTGGCTGCATTCACATGACTATTCAGACCGGGGTGTTAATTGAAACGCTCATCGAACTAGGAGCTGAAGTTCGCTGGTCTTCCTGTAATATCTTTTCAACACAGGATCATGCCGCCGCTGCCATCGCCGCAAAGGGAATTCCTGTATTTGCCTGGAAGGGTGAAACGGAAGAAGAATATGAGTGGTGCCTGGAACAAACCATTTTAAAAGATGGCCAACCGTGGGATGCCAATATGGTTCTTGATGACGGTGGGGACTTGACGATGATGCTCCACCAAAAATTTCCAGCCATGTTAAACCGTATTCATGGAATTACTGAAGAAACAACCACCGGGGTCCATCGCTTACAGGAAATGTTAAAAAATGGCACGCTAAAAGTTCCTGCCATTAATGTGAATGATTCGATCACCAAATCAAAAAATGATAACAAGTATGGGTGCCGACACAGCTTGAATGACGCGATCAAACGTGCGACTGATCACCTCCTGTCAGGGAAAAAGGCCCTCGTAATCGGGTACGGCGACGTCGGAAAGGGCTCGGCTCAATCGCTTCGCCAGGAAGGCATGATTGTCAAAATTTCAGAGATTGATCCCATTTGTGCCATGCAAGCATGCATGGATGGGTACGAAGTGGTCTCTCCCTATAGAAGTGGGATCAATACAGGCAAGGTCGAAGACACCAACTCTGACCTTCTCCAAAACACCGATATCGTCGTCACAGCTACCGGCAACTTGAATGTCTGCGATTCAGCCATCCTGCAATCCTTGAAATCTGGGGCGGTCGTTTGCAATATCGGACACTTCGACAATGAAATCGATACTGCCTTCATGCGTAAGAACTGGAAATGGGAGGAAGTAAAGCCTCAGGTGCATACGGTCTATCGTGACAAAGCCAACAATGATCACCTCATTTTGCTGTCCGAAGGGCGCTTGGTGAATTTGGGAAATGGGACCGGGCATCCATCCCGAGTTATGGATGGTTCATTCGCCAATCAAGTCCTCGCTCAAATTTACCTCTACGAGCGGAAATTCGCCGACCAGAAAGGTGGACCAATTACGGTGCAGGTTTTACCGAAACATCTCGACGAAGAAGTGGCAGCCCATATGGTTCGAGGTTTTGGAGGGGTTATCACTAAACTCACTCAAACACAGGCTGATTATATTCACGTACCAGTCAACGGACCGTTTAAAGAGGACAGCTACAAGTACTAACATTTACCTTATGGTAGTTTTGATATTTTTCCCAGTGACCTCTTCACAGGGAACATAACAAATGGTGATAGTGTTTCTACAAAATTGATTGCGAATTCAAAAATTACCACAGACATTAGCATTGAGGGGGCCTTGGCTTGACAGGGCCCCTAGCTTTCTTCAAACAATCTGGTATCCTATTCATATGAATGGTATCAAGATTGATTGCTGCTATAGTATTGCCTCTTCCCAACTAAATTGGTACATTAATCTCTCAAACCACTCTTTTACACGGGAAAATCAAATCCCGTGTTAGTCGGTTTCAACAACCCACTTTCGTATATGTAAAAGAGATTTCAATCCTAAGGTTTTATTTCACTAACAAATCTATCACCGTTGAATTTCCCATCCAGGCATGGGGAACATGTTCTTAGGTGACTAGAGATATAAGAGGACTTAGACAGCTATGTCACGAACGTTAGACCCCTCCTTAGCCGGAACTCCGCAACGAGACTACCCCACAATGATTCTGTTTGGGGCAATTGTCTTGACCACAATCGTCGGGCTCCCATTGTATGCCTACTTTTACGATTTCTCCTGGGTAGACTGGACCATGTTTGTCATGCTTTACCTATTTACCGGATTAGGCATTACTGTAGGCTATCACCGGTTAATTACCCATAGGAGCTTTAAGTGCCCAAACTGGATCAAAGCCATTTTCTTAATCGCAGGCGGTATGGCGTTAGAAAACTCAGCACTACGATGGGCCAGCGACCATATTAGACACCATGCCCGGTGCGACCAGAAAGAAGATCCCTATAACGCCACCCTGGGTTTTTGGCACAGTCATTGTGGCTGGATTTTCTGGAAAGATCCCAATCGTGATCCCAAATATGCCACCCGGCTTTTGCAGGATCCTCTGATTTTGTGGCAAGACAAATATTACCTTCCCATTCTTTTGTCTGGACTTGTGCTCCCGTTCGTCGTGGGGCTTTTGTACAATGGGTGGATTGGGGGTGTCGGGTGCTTCCTCCTAGCTGGGCTCGCACGTACCTTCTTTGTCCTAAATTCAACATTCTTCATTAATTCCATTTGCCATATCTGGGGTGATCAACCCCATGGAACATCTGATTCGAGCCGAGATAGTTGGTGGATATCATTACTCACATTTGGAGAGGGATATCACAACTATCATCATATGTATCAAAGTGACTATCGAAATGGAGTTCGCTGGTATAATTTTGATCCATCCAAATGGCTTATATGGACGTTGAGCAAATTAGGCTTAGCCTATGATCTTCGTCGCCAGGCTCCTAACCAGCCGTAACGACATTTAGCATTTAGAGGCTCCTCCGGCCTGGATTGGACTCTCGGACGGAGCCTCCTCACCTGCTTTTTGTTTGCTGGCCAATCTCTCACACATCTCATTATTGCGCACATAAGAAGTCGTGTGATAAATTCGCCTGCATTCACGCGGGTTTTTGACAATATGATTACAAGTGAACTTCAACAAAATACGGGTAGATTTCTGATGAATACCTATACCCGCCTACCCATTTCTCTTGTTCGAGGAAATGGATGTCTGGTGTATGATGCAGAAGGCCGGGAATATCTCGATTGTCTCGCGGGGATTGCCGTCAATATCCTAGGCCATGCCCAACCGGATCTTGTGGAGACCATCACGCGACAAGCCCGGCAACTCATTCATACCTCCAACCTGTTTTATACCGAACCCCAAACCAGACTGGCCCAAAAGCTGGTGGAACTGTCTTTTGCGGACAAAGTGTTCTTTGGTAATAGCGGGACAGAGGCCAACGAGGCCGCTATAAAGTTAGCCAGGAGATATGCACACAACACCTTTGGTCCGGAACGGTTTGAAATTTTGACCATGGTGAATTCCTTTCATGGACGAACATTGGCGAGTCTCACTGCAACCGGCCAGCCAAAATTACAAGAAGGGTTTGGACCGCTTGTTCCTGGATTTCGATATGTTCCATTCAATGATCTGGAAGCGTTGAAAACCAATATAACTCCCCAAACGGCAGCTGTGATGCTAGAACCCATTCCGGCTGAAGGTGGGATCATGGTTCCCCATCCTTCCTATCTGAAAGAACTTCGAGAGTTCTGCACAGAGAAACAAATTCTTCTGATTTTTGATGAAGTACAAACCGGGATGGGTCGTACGGGGACGTTATTTGCTTATGAGCAGTTCGGAATTCAACCCGACATTATGACGTTGGCTAAAGGCCTGGGGGGAGGTCTCCCCATTGGAGCCTGTCTAGCTACCGACAACGTCGCAGCGGCATTTGAACCAGGCACTCATGCCTCCACGTTCGGAGGCAACCCTTTAGCCTGCGCGGTAGCCTTAAAAGTCTTGGAACTCCTCATTGAAGGCGGAAAACTTGAACAAGGGCTGGTTGCCGGTCGCTATTTAGCCAAAGGACTTAGCTCCCTGAAAGAACAATTCTCCTGCATTCATGAGGCCCGCGGCATGGGCCTCCTCCAGGGTTTAGAATTAACCATTGACGGAAAACCTCTCGTCCTGGAATGCCTTGAGCGACGGGTCATAATCAACTGCACTATGGGAAAGGTACTCCGATTTGTGCCTCCCTTGATCATCAGTAACGCCCAGATTGATCGTCTCCTGTCCGTCCTCTCTGACGTTCTTTCCAAGCATCGATAAATCATGTCGTCACCAAGGCAGCCTTCTCGTACCCGAAAATCCACCCCTTCCGCACAGCGCAAGAAGAGGATGGCCCTTCCCAAGGACTTGCTGACGGTGGCCGATATTCCCAGGGATACGATTCATCATCTGATTACTCTTGCTCAAAAGATGAAGGCTGCCCGAAGACAGGGGCGCACCACCTTTCCGTTGAAGGGCAAAACGTTGGGTCTTATTTTTGAAAAACCCTCTACGCGGACCAGGGTTTCGTTTGAAGCCGGGATGAATCAACTTGGTGGACAAGCCATTTTTCTAGCGTCCGAAAAAATTCAATTGAGCCGTGGAGAAAGTTTAGCCGATACGGCAAAAGTTCTCACGCGATATTTGGATGGACTCGTCGTAAGAACCTTCAACCAAGCCTCCCTAGAAGAATGGGCCCGACATACCTCAATTCCTGTCATCAATGGGTTAACGGACGATTGTCATCCCTGCCAGGCATTGGCTGATCTTTTGACCATTGTCGAACACAGGGGCCACGCGAAAGGCTTAAAGCTGGCATACATTGGAGACGGAAACAATATCACACACTCCCTCATCGAGATCGGGTCAAAGGTCGGCATGCACGTGATCGTAGGATGCCCAAAAGGCTATGAACCTGATCCCCGCCTCGTTGAGGCGGCACAAAAAGAAGGCCAACAAACAGGTGCCAGAATTGAAATTACCCATGATCCTAACATTGCCGCAACGGACGCTGATGTGATCTATACAGATGTGTGGATCAGCATGGGCCAGGAACACCAGCAGAAACCACGCATGGAAGCTCTGGCGCCCTATCAAGTCAACGGGAGACTCATGCAGCAGGCAAAACCCGATGCCCTCCTCATGCATTGCCTGCCGGCCCATCGGGGAGAGGAAATAACCGAAGACGTGCTGGACGGCCCACAATCAGTCGTTCTGGATCAAGCCGAAAACCGCCTACACATCCAAAAAGCTATTTTGCTTCAATGGTTAGGAAGATAGCCTTCATGAAGAAACGCGCCGGCGCGACCTCCCTCAACACCCGATCCCGTTCTTCAGCATCTCCTCAACCAAAGCCGCCACAAAAAACCGGAGATCAAAAGCTCTGGGGAGGGCGATTTCAAGGTCAAACACATCAACTAGTGGAAACGTTCACAGCCTCGATCAACGTTGATCGCCGCCTGTATGAATACGACATTGAAGGCAGCATCGCCCACTGTAAAACGTTACAACGGGCCAAGGTTTTGCCGCAGCGAGAATGCCAAACCATTATTCGAGGACTCGTGACCATTCGGGAGGACATTCGCGCCGGTCGCCATCAATGGAAGACCGAAGATGAAGATGTGCACATGAGCATTGAACGGCGGCTGACTGAGCTCATTGGGCCAGTTGGCGGAAAACTCCACACCGGCCGAAGCCGGAATGATCAAGTCACCCTGGATCTTCGACTCTACCTCAGGGATACCCTCCAACACCTGAGCAATGATCTTCGTGTACTACAACAGTCCCTCGTGACGCTCGCTGAGCGGTATATGGGCGTGATGATGCCGGGCTATACACATTTACAGAGGGCTCAGCCCGTTCTCTTTTCGCATCACGCCCTAGCCTATGTTGAAATGGTTGAGCGGGACAAAGGGCGTCTCCATGATGCCTTGGTTCGAATTAACGTCATGCCGTTAGGTTCCGGTGCGTTAGCTGGAAACAATTACCCGATCGACCGACACTATACCGCTTCCTTATTACATTTCCCTCGCGTGACCCAGAATAGCCTGGATGCCGTGTCTGACCGAGATTATGTCATTGAGGTGCTTAGCGCTTGCGCCATCGTGATGATGCACCTCTCTCGTTTAAGTGAGGAGCTGATTTTATGGTCATCACAAGAATTCCACTTCACAGATCTTCCCGACGGGTTTTGTACAGGCAGCAGCATGATGCCACAGAAAAAAAACCCAGACGTCCCTGAACTGATCCGCGGAAAAACCGGTCGGGTCTATGGACATTTGTTCAGCCTCCTGACCACTTTAAAAGGATTGCCTCTCAGTTACAATCGAGACCTTCAGGAAGACAAAGAACCGTTGTTTGACACATTGGATACCGTGACGATATCGGTTAATATTTACGCAGAACTCCTGGCTCAACTAACGATACGACCTGAGCCTATGAAAGAGGCGGTGTCTCAGGGTTTTCTACTTGCCACGGAGTTGGCGGACTATCTGGTTAAAAAGGGAATGCCTTTCCGTGAATCCCACCACGTGGTGGGAAGTCTGGTACGGGAGTGTTTAGCGAAAGGGAAGGATTTGGGACAACTCACCCAACAGGATTTACTGAATGCCTCCTCGTCCTTTGACCCCAAAGCATTTCAAATTTTAACTCCCGAAGCTGCGATTAACAGTAAAAACATTGTAGGTGGTACCGCTACAGCCCAAGTCACAAAACAAATCAAGGGTTGGAAAAAATCATTACAGGCCGAAATGAAACGTTCGATGAAAAAACAGTGAGCGGCATGAGGAAAATCTTAAAGACTACTTCCAGGTACTTCCTCATTTTTTGCATACTGGCGCTCTTCTTCTCCTCAGGTTGCGGAGCAGTGGGCCCTCCCATTCCCCCAGAAAAAGTTGGCATTGAAGCCAAGAGACTCAAGCAACAGCAAGATCGGGCTAAAACTGAGGAAGCCTTTGACCAGGACCCCCTGAATGTACCACTGGAAGAGGCAGTGGAATTACCCACCGTGTATCCTATCGATACCCGATAATACACAGGGATTTGTCCAGGGAGAACCTCACAAGGTAGAATGAGGTCCTCCACAGTCTCTCTAACTGTTTGTGGAGGTTAAAAGAATGGATACCTCTCTCACTCACGGTGAAATTCGTCCCAAACTCCTGTTGCTTGATCCCTATCCACGAAATAATCCCTATCGTATGACGGCTAGCGAGCGCCGGTCGATCTGGTTTCCAAAACTCAGCCTACCAGCGATTGCCGCCTATACTCCAACAACATGGGATGTCGAAATCGTGGACGAAGCCGTAAGGGATATCGATTTTGAGACTCCCTGTAATGTGGTTGGAATATCCATCATGACATGTTATGCCCCGAGAGCCTATGAAATCGCGGATGAGTTTCGTCGACGTGGGAAACCCGTCATTCTCGGAGGAGTGCACCCCACCTATTGCCCTGATGAAGCCCTTCGCCACTGCGACGCCATTGTCTGCGGGGAAGCCGAAGACCTTTGGCCTCAAGTCATCACCGACATCGAAACCGGGTCCTTGAAACGAATCTATCGCATGGACCAATTTCCAACCTTGAGTCATTACAAACCCCCGCGTATTGAATTGCTCAGCCCGGATTCTTATATGACCAGGCTTTGCACCTTCACGACGCGAGGATGTCATTTTGATTGTGAGTTTTGCAGCGTTTCGCCATTTAATGGCAAAACCACTCGACGCCGACCCGTTCCCGAAGTCATTGAAGAACTGAAACGAGCCAAAGAATGGCTTCGATCGGACATTATTGAACGAATGACCCGTGGGTCACTTTTCCACGCTCTAACAACCTCCCTGAAAATTTGGGTAGGGCTGGAAGAAGGTTCGATTGTTGCTTTTGTGGATGACCTGCACAACAGTCATCGTGCCTACTGCCGTGAGTTATGGCAGGCTCTGAAATCCCTCAACATTAAATGGGGCTGTCAGTCCACTCTCTTTCTTGGGGATGATCCTGAAATGGTACGATTGGCTGCCGATAGCGGTTGCGTATCGGTTTTTGTCGGGATGGAATCGTTGTCGGATGATTCGCTCGATGAAACCAATAAAGGATTCAATCAGGTGCGGAAATTTGAAAAACAAATTAAAATGTTTCATGACCATGGCATCATGGTGAATCCCGGCCTCGTGTTTGGATTTGATAATGATGACGAATCGGTATTCGAAACCGCCGTAGAATTTTTGACACGAAACAAAGTCGAATTGGCCTACTTTAATGTGTTGACCCCCCTTCCAGGGACGGCTTTATTCGAACGGTTTAAGCGGGAGGGCCGGATCATTGATCAGGACTGGTCGAAGTATGACGGGAAGCATGTGGTATACACACCCAAACGCATGTCAGCCGAGCAATTACAGGAAGGGTTTTTCTGGGCCAACCACCAGTTTTATTCCTGGCCCTGCATCTGGAATCGCATGGGGCATAAGAGCCAACGACTGATTCCCCGGCTTGAAATGAATTGGGAATTTCGAAAATTGATATACCGCACCACACCCAAAGGCGCTCTATCCCCCCTGGCTAAAGTCTTAAAAAATCTGCAAACCAATCTCCCGACATGTGAAACGCAGCAACTCGTTCCTAACGCTCTTCACCCTCAACCATTTCCTGACTCCAAACCCCAGGAGCTCTGTTTGAAAATGAAAGCTCGTCGTCACGATGCCTTTGCGGCTTTGTTCATTGATCTGGAGGGAACATTAGACCACCTGAATGCCAAAGAACTCTTGAAAAGGATTACACAAGCTGGACGGGACGCTAAAATGGATATCGTGGTCAACTTTGAGCATATAAAACATGCGACTCCGAAAGCTATTTACACGTTATTTGATGGGGAAATTCTCCGAGCCATCACCCCCCACACGAAATTACGGTATCGAAACTTAAAAGAAGCCTTTCAATCCATTGTTTCCGAAATCGCTCTTGAAAATTTGGACCTGTTTGATGAGGATATCCAGCATGCATGACTTTCACTACCAGGGAGACGAATTATTCTGTGAGGAGGTCTCCATTCACCAAATTACCGAACAGGTAGGGACTCCCTGTTACATTTATAGCCATCGGACATTGATTCGACATTTTCATGCTTTTGATCAAGCCTTCAATGCCATTCCACATATCGTGGCTTTTGCCATGAAAGCCAATTCGAATCTAACCGTCTTACGTCTCCTCGCCAAGGAAGGGTGTGGCGCAGACATCGTGTCTGGTGGAGAACTTTTCCGCGCGTTAACAGCCGGAATGGCGACCAACAAAATTGTCTTTGCCGGGGTCGGGAAATCCAAAGAAGAAATTCAATATGCATTGGAATCAGATATTCTGATGTTCAATGTTGAATCTCCAGGTGAATTGCAGCAGATCAATGAGGTCGCTGGTTCCATGGGTCTTCGCGCCAAAGTGGCGTTACGCATCAATCCGGATATTGATCCCCAAACCCATCCGTACATTTCTACCGGATTAAAAAAAAGCAAATTCGGAATTGGAGCGGACCGGGCACTTGAAGAATTTGACGCAGCCGGGAATCTTCCTCACATTGAAGTAGTAGGCGTTCACTCACACATTGGTTCCCAATTAACCCAGGTCACCCCATTTGTTGATGCCTTAAAAAAAGCGATCGCCTTAATTCAAACACTGCAATCCAAAGGTGTCCACATTCAGTATCTCAACATAGGCGGAGGACTTGGTATTACCTACTCGGACGAAACGCCTCCCCATCCCAAAGAGCTGGCTGAAGCTATTTCCCCGTTGCTACAATCCGTCTCATGCCAGATTATTATGGAACCGGGCCGGTCTATTGTAGGCAATGCGGGCATCTTGGTGACGAAAGTGCTGTATAACAAGGAAAGCGCGGACAAGCATTTTGTGATTGTCGATGCCGCAATGAATGATCTGTTACGACCAAGCTTATATGATGCCCACCACGATATTCAGCCGGTCTTAAAAAAAGAGTCATCCGCAGTCAACACGGTTGATGTAGTTGGACCCATTTGCGAATCAGGAGATTTTCTAGCAAAAGATCGAAAAATGCCCCATTCTCAACCTGGAGATCTCCTGGCCGTCATGAGTGCCGGAGCGTATGGATTTACAATGGCCTCAAATTATAATTCTCGGCCACGCGTCCCCGAGGTGCTCGTGAAAGGGAAGGACATCACAGTCATTCGAAAACGAGAAAGTTATGAGGATCTCATTCGAGGCGAAACCATTTCAGAATCCTTCTCGAATTGATTTTTTGATTTAAAGTCTTGTATTGGTTCGCCAAGGCGTTCGCCGGTTTGTCGTTACCAACACAAAAATTCCCTACACCAAAAGATTGAGGTCAGAATTATGTTCAGCGGTTCGTTAGTCGCTATTGTCACCCCATTTTCGAAGGGAAAATTCGATGAAAAGGCCATGGCCGATCTCATCGAATCCCAAATTTCTTTTGGGACCCATGGCATTGTACCTTGTGGGACGACAGGCGAATCAGCCACCTTGACCCCGGAAGAGCATGAACGGGTCGTTTCATTCACCGTAGAAGTGGTGAATAAGCGGGTTCCTGTCATTGCCGGAACAGGCTCAAACTCTACAGATGAAGCCATTACTTTTACGAAACATGCCAAAGCCGTGGGTGCCGATGGGGCTTTGCTCATTACCCCGTATTACAATAAGCCCACACAGGAAGGGCTTTATCGTCATTTTGCCGCTATCGCCAAAGCCGTCGACTTCCCACAGATCCTTTACAATATTCCAGGGCGGACCAGCATCAACATGTTGCCGACCACGGTGAGCCGCCTGTCGGAAATTCAAAATATTATTGGCATCAAGGAAGGCAGTGGATCTCTCCAACAGGTGTCCGAAATTATACATCAATCCCGACCTGGCTTCCTTGTGCTCTCAGGCGATGATCCCTTGACACTCCCTATGATCGCCCTCGGCGGGAAAGGCGTGATCACCGTCACCGCCAACGTCGCCCCGACCGATATGGCAAACATGGTGAACGCCGCACTAAAAGGTGACTACGAAACAGCGAGACTCCTTCACTACAAACTCTCCCCCGTATTTGGAGCATTATTTTTAGAGACTAATCCCATTCCTGTAAAAGCGGCTCTGGCCATGATGGGAAAAATGTCAGAAGAAGTTCGACTGCCGCTTACCCCACTTGCTACGGAATTTCGACCAGCACTTCAAGAAGCCTTGAAACAAGCCGGAGTGCTCTGAAGAAAGAGAACACATGATTCGAACGATCATTACCGGCGCGGCCGGTCGAATGGGCATGCGATTAGTCGCATTAACTCAGGGCACCCCTGGACTACAGCTTTCCGGAGCAGTCGAAGTAAAAGGGCATCCCGCCATTGGAAAAGATGCTGGCGAAGTCGCCCAATTCGGGCAAGTGAACATTCCGATCACCGACGATCTCCAAACCTGTCTTTCACAGGGTGATGTGGTGGTCGACTTCACGGCTCCTTCATCCTGTCTGGCCAACCTCCAGCAAGTCGTCAAATCCACCAAGGCCATGGTCATTGGAACTACCGGATTCACTGATCAAGAATTGGCCCAACTTAAAACATTCGCTCTCAAAATCCCCTGTGTGTTTTCCCCAAACATGAGTGTAGGGATCAATGTGCTCCTCAGCACCATCGGGAAAATCGCCAGATCTCTAGGTGAGCAGTACAACATCGAAGTAATCGAAGCCCATCACAATAAGAAAAAGGACGCCCCCAGCGGAACTGCCCTTAAACTGGCTGAGGCTCTGGCAGAAGGCATGGAATGGGATTTACAAGAAGTGGGCGTCTATACACGACATGGTATGACCGGCGAACGGAAAACTCGTGAAATTGGCATGCAAACCATCCGCGCAGGAGATATTGTTGGGGATCATACCATTTTATTGGGTGGGCCAGGAGAACGCATTGAAATAACCCACCGGGCCCATACTCGCGATACCTTTGCCCAAGGCGCGCTCCGGGCAGCTGAATGGGTAGCCCAAAAACCACCTGGCCTCTATTCCATGGCCGACGTTTTAGGCTTATCCTAAAAAACAATACTACTTCCCGAATTTATTCGCTATATCGGCATAAAAGATGACAGCCAACAAAAACTTCAATCACGCTTAATTATAAGGTATACCTCCTCAACAACAATTGCATGAGACCTATCCTCTCAAATGTCTCCAAGCCATTAGATCGAACACCTACTTATCCTGGCCCAAAAGGCTCCATTCATCCTATCGATACACAATTCTTTCATTGACAAAGCCGAAGAGCACGTGGTCTTATCGAAAGGGATTCAAGGACCACATTCACTCATCAACACTTCCCTTTGAATCTCACCGGACGAGGTAAGGGATTAGCGGAAATTTATCAGGTTTATGTAAAAAGGAGACTGGCTATAATGGATATTTTTGGAAAGATTCCTCTCGTGGAGATTCCGGTTCACGTGACCCCGGATCAAAAAAAATGGCTAGATAGAATGGTGGAAGAAGGGAAAATTGCCATTCCTCCAGGTGGAACACTGGAAAAAGGCTCAGTTATTTCTATGTTTCTCAGGATGCTCATCCACAATGCCATGGAAGAACAGATGCGCCAAGCCGCCATCGACGCCGAAGACGAAGAAGACGATGATGAATAGTTACATTCAACTCTTTTCCGTATGCCCTAGTGAGGAGATTTGAATTTGGAACCTGGAAGAGCCCAAGTCATATGCTTATTAGGTACAAGGAGAAATTCCTCTATATGGATCGAACTGCCAATGACTTTTTGTTGGTTTTCCCAGGAAGAGGAGGGGGGAGGGGTTGATAATGATAGGGGGCACCTTTTATCAAGCCTTTTATGGACCACGATGGTTTAAATTTAAAGTCCCCTTCGTCTTGCACCTTACATCCTTCACATAACGTTCCCCCAATCTGCCCCGCCAGGTAATTACGCCGGTACCCTGTATAGGTTTCCCCCTTCCACACACTTTCCACCGATTGATTAGTCACATTTCCGAAAACGGTTGTCCTTTCCCAATCCACGCAGCACAACACGACATCACCATTCCAAAGAAGATACGCCTGACCCATTAACCGATCACAATTGGTATACGGCTTCATTGGCTTAACATTTATGGCCTTGCCATCAACCCATGGATGAGACCGGTTTTCCAGGGTGTGAATTCTGACAATTACTCCGCGAGAATTCCAATAATCCCGTATTTCCCCCAATTCCTGATCGAGGGTTGCGGTGTGAACCATGGTCACGGTCACAACCGGCTTCTTGGATTTTCTTCGCCTTTGAAGTTCAATAAACTCATTGACCCGATTCAGATGGATTTCCCAATCAAGGTTCCCCATGCTAGTTTCATAGGTCTCCTTCCGAATACCGTGAAAACTAATCATCAGACTATCAAGCCCGCTCTCAATTAAACGTTCGCCCATTTCTGATGTCAAATAAGTGGCATTGGTGCTAATACTCGTACTAGTTTCTTTCCTCTTTCGTTCCGTGATGTAGCGGATGAGATCTGGAAGCCGAGGATCCGCTAACGGTTCATTCATCAGGTACGGGCTAATCCTTCTCACCGGATGCTGGACGACCTCGTCCACAATCTTTCTGAAAAGATCCTCACTCATGCTCCCCATCGAAAGTCGGTTTGTCGTATGACCGTTTGGACAAAATTGACACCGGGCATTACAACCGGACAGGGTCTGTATTTGAACGGTCTTGGGAAATGGTGGGACCGGACGTTCCCCATTAATCCAATGTTTAACGATTGAACCGATGAAACCATCATTATCCGATTCAAGATAATATCGTTTGGCCACACGGTTACCTCACAATAGATAATTTTGGATGTCCCTCATGCCCGCATGCTGAATGAAATTGGACAAGTGTGGCTCATTTATGAGCTTACACACTCCTGTCAAAACCATCTAGAAATTTCCCCCGTCCATACCCCAAAGGAGAAGTGCCCGGCAGTTAAGCTTTCATCGCCACCAGTCACGCGTCCTTAGCAGCAGAGGCTTGCGCGCCAAGCATGCGCCACTATCGGCCTAACCGGAAGCCCCTCGTAAACCGCAGTCCAATCGCGGAGCAACCCACTGCCGTCGTTAAACACCGAATGCAGTCGAGAGCTCGGCAGAACTCCCTCGAAGCCGAGGCCGACAACCAATATGGGTTGCATTTCCCTCTTGCCGAACCCCCAACTCAATGCTTCCCCTGCATAAGTTTTTTGAGGCTTTCGTCGTTAGTTTATCCATAGGCTTCCTCTTCATCCGAAGAAGGAAAATTGGGAGTTTATACAAAATCTTCTTTTCCAAAAGTTCCTTAGAATTTCGTTCCAGTCTTAGGCCAATTTGGCGCAGACCGATTTGACCTCCGTATAGAGATTCAAGGCCTCGTGGCCCATTTCCCGCCCCCAGCCGGATTGCTTGTACCCGCCAAATGGGAGTGACGCATCAAAAATATTATGGCAATTAATCCAAACCGTTCCAGCCCGTAATTGCGCGGCAATGCGATGGCCCTTACTCAAATCTTTTGTCCAGACCGCTGCTGCCAATCCATAGATATTATCATTGGCCTTGGCGATCACTTCTTTTACTTCCGTGAAAGGTTCAGCGCACACCACAGGGCCAAAAATTTCTTCCTGAATAACCTTCATGGTTGAATTGGTATTGACCAGGACGGTCGGTTCAACAAAATACCCTTTGTCTCCAGACCGTTTTCCACCCGCAACCGCTTGAGCACCTTCGGCAAACCCCGACTCCAAATATCCCAGGACACGGTGTTGCTGTTCATCAGAGACTAATGGCCCCATTTGAGTGGCAGGATCTAGTCCCGGTCCTATCTTAATTTGTTTGGCTTGATCGGCAACCCCTGCCACGACCTTGTCAAAAATGCTCTTTTCCACATACAGCCGTGAGCCTGCGGCGCAACATTGCCCATGATTAAAGAAAATCGCACTCGCTACTCCGGGTATTCCCGTTTCCAGATCAGCATCCGGCAAGACGACACTTGGTGATTTCCCGCCAAGTTCCAATGTGACTTTTTTAAGATTCCCTGTCGCAGCATTCACAATAAGTTTGCCGACTTCGGTCGATCCAGTAAATGCAATTTTATCCACATCAGAATGCGCAGCTAAGGCCGCACCTGCGGTTTCCCCATAGCCGGGAACAATGTTCACGACTCCTTCGGGAAATCCCGCCTCGATGAACAACTCGCCCAACCGCAATGCCGACAAGGGAGTTTGTTCAGCCGGTTTCATCACTATAGTACATCCCACGGCCAACGCCGGTCCAAGTTTCCATGCCGCCATTAACAGAGGAAAATTCCAAGGAATAATTTGCCCGACAACTCCAACCGGCTCACGAAGAGTATAGGCCAGGAATTGAGTCCCAGGCATATAGGGAACCGAAATGGGAATGGAATTGCCCTCAATTTTTGTGGACCATCCCGCCATGTATCTAAACAAATCAACAGCCAATGGCACGTCTGCTGCCCGCGCCATGGTTAACGGCTTGCCGTTATCCAAAGACTCTAACTGAGCAAATTCTTCTATATTCGACTCCAGAAGGTCCGCCAACCGCCATAGGAGTTTGCCGCGGTCAGACGGCGTCATCTTTCGCCATGGGCCTTGTTCAAAGGCCTTTCTGGCAGCTTTCACGGCAAGATCAATATCAGCCTTGTCGCCTTCCGCCACCTCCGCCATTACTTCACCCGTTGAAGGATTAAACGTGGAAAATGTTTTGCCTGATTGTGCGTTAACCCACTGACCATTAATCAGCATTTTTCGTGGATGGGACACAAAAGATTGGACAGCCGGATGAAGCCGTTCAGTTGAAGTCGCCATACTCATTGGGGTACCTCCTTTTTTTTCGGAAAAATCATCTGTATCGGATTTCAAGAACCAGGCATATGAGTTGCCTTAAAAATATAAGGTGGTTGAAAATCTGATTTTGTCGCTGGCACCCTTCTTGACGTCGGCTTCACCTATGACTCCAAGGATTTCGAACTACCTCTTATTATGGCGACGATTCAATATCTAGTGCAAACCCTAGTCCGTTAGGTTGTCCTTTGGCGTCAACAAACCATTTTTTGGCAATCTTTTGAAATTGGTCGTGATACGATGCCTTGCCTACTATGCGAAATTTTCCAAAAAATTCCATTATTTCCGATAGATATAGACAGGTAGTGGAGTTAAAGAATACCTGCTAATTGTTTCCAGAATTTGCAATCACGCACTGTTGAATATTTTTTAAGTAAGTGACAGAACTCCCCCACGAGGAAAAATAATGGAGTGCTCAAGAAGAATCATCCCGCAAGCCCGTCGCGGCTTTGGCAAACGGAGGTTACGGCTGAATACGTTGTAAGCTTCCCCAAAATATGGACAGGCGAAAAGTAGAGCTTTCTGGCATCATTCACCCAGGAGGTTCTCATGAAAACGAGTCGATTCAGCGAAACACAGATTTTTGCCATCTTGAAACAAGGCGATGCTGGAGTCAAAGTCAAAGACCTGTGTCGGGAACATGGCATCAGCGATGCCACCTACTACAACTGGAAAGCGAAGTACGGTGGGGTGGAGGTGTCGGATCTCAAGCGGCTCAAGGAAACCGAGAGCGAACTCGCGAAGCTCAAACGGATGTATGCGGAGCTGGCCCTAGAGAATCAAGCTTTAAAGGATTTGCTTGAAAAAAAGTTCTAACGCCGTCCGACAAACGGGCGGCGGTCACGACGATGCGAGAGACTCATGGCCTCTCGGTGGTCCGCAGTTGTCAGGCGGTGGGCCTGTCCCGCTCCTCCTATTATCAAACACCTTTTGATTGGCAAACCCGGGACAAGGAAATTATTGACGCCCTGAATCAGATGGTGGAGGCGCATCCGCGCTGGGGGGTGTGGAAATATATCGACCGACTCCACGCCTTAGGCCATCCCTGGAATCACAAACGCATTCATCGGATCTATCGTCAATTGGGGTTGAATCATCCCCGACGCACGAAACGCCGCTTACCCACGCGACCCTCGATCTCCGTGTTCGTTCCGGAGGCCCCGAGCGAAATATGGTCAGCCGACTTTATGAGTGATGCGTTGTATCACGGCACTCGTTTTCGCACGTTCAATATCATCGACGATTTCAATCGAGAGGTCTTAGCCATTGAAGTGGATACCTCTCTGAGAGCTGAGCGGGTGATTCGGGTGTTAGACCGCCTGAAAGCGGAGCGGGAGTTACCGCACATGATCCGAGTGGACAACGGGCCAGAGTTTCTCTCACAGCAGCTTCACGAGTGGGGCAAGGCCAATCGGGTGTTGATTTATCACATTCAACCCGGCCGCCCAACACAGAATGCCTTTATCGAGCGCTTCAATCGTACCTATCGGAATGAGGTGCTCAATCTCTATCTGTTTCGCAGTTTGGAGCAGGTGCGTGAACTCACGGCAGAGTGGATCACCATCTATAATGAACACCGACCACATGACGCGCTACAGGGGGCGGCTCCGTGTACCTATCACAACCCAACACCGGAAAACTCTACTTATGAACTGTCCGCTTGACGGGGAAGCTTACAGGAAGCTTACAACGTGAGCACGACCAAGGGCGAGAACCACGCCGGCATGGTTTTTAACCATTCCCAATCAGGACAATGGAAGGAAGGCATCCTTCGGCCATTCATAGCAGAAAAGACTGATAGGTAAACCATGGGGAGTTCTGCTTGGCAATCAATAAACCAAACGCCAAACCATATTATGGCTCTGCAACAATAAGGAGATTATCTTAGTGTAGGAAAGACCTCTTGTGCGGCAGCTATCGTCTGATGAATGTGCCTATTGGTGTGAGCCGTTGAGAGCAACATGGCTTCAAATTGAGAGGGAGCTAAATATATTCCATGATTGAGCATTCCATGAAAAAATTTTGCGTATCGCACGGTGTCTGACTTTTTGGCCTCGGCGTAATCAGTGACAGGTCCTTCGGTAAAAAATCCACCCACCATGGAGCCAACTCGAGTTTGATAGTAGGGAATCCCTGTTTTCTTAGCTGCTTCTCCTAATCCCTCGGCCAACACTTTGGATCTTTTTTCTAATTCTTTATAGACTCCAGGTGTTTGAAGGATTCGGAGTGTCTCTAGTCCGGCAGCCACTGCCACTGGATTTCCAGAGAGAGTTCCGGCCTGATACACAGGACCAGCCGGGGCAATCATTTGCATAATGTCCTTGGCGCCTCCATATGCTCCAATGGGCAAGCCTCCCCCGATGATTTTCCCTAAAATCGTGAGGTCAGGTATGACTTTATAGAGGGCTTGCGCTCCTCCCGGATCCACTCTAAAACCAGAAATGACTTCATCGAAAATTAAGAGAATATCGTACTTTTTAGTGATCATTCGGAGCCATGGCAGAAATTCATCCGACGGAGGAATCACGCCCATATTTCCTGCAATAGGCTCTACAATAATTGCGCCCAAACTTTGTGCATGTTTATGAATGAGTTTTTCGGTAGTTTTAATGTCGTTATATGGCGCGGTCAGTGTATGGCGGGCAAACGATTCTGGTACGCCAGGGCTATCAGGTATCCCTAGCGTAGCCACGCCTGATCCGGCTTTAACGAGCAAATGGTCGGCATGCCCATGATAGCAGCCCTCGAATTTCAATATTGAGTCACGTTTAGTGTAAGCCCTGGCTAAACGAATTGCGCTCATAACGGCTTCCGTCCCTGAATTTACGAGACGGACTTTTTCAATTGAGGGAACCATTTTGATAATAGTTTTGGCTAAGTCCACTTCTCCTTCGGAAGGGGCTCCATAGCTCGTCCCGCGTTTTGACGCACTGATGATAGCCTTTAATACCCGCGAATTAGCATGCCCAAGAATCATAGGCCCCCAAGATAAAACATAATCCAAAAATTTATTGCCATCCACGTCCTCTAACACTATTCCTTTAGCTTGCTTAATGAATAAGGGATCTCCCCCGACTGAGCGAAAAGCTCTGACGGGACTGTTAACACCCCCTGGAATAAATGAATTCGCTCGTTGAAATAATGCACGGGACCTTGTTGTTTTCACGAAATTTTCCTCAATCTTTTAAAATCAATTAAATAGGTTATTTGAGCCGTCTTCCCAAAAGCAAAACCTACCCAAGCACTTTCAAAAATTCATACCATTCCAAAGAATTCAAAATTTTAATTTTCTTATTATTCTAAACATTCATAACTCCCCAAATTTATCAAGAATGGTTTTTTTATTCTCCTTCAGTCTGACTCCAACTTTACAGAGCTTCAACCATACCACTACTTTTTTCCCAGAGAAACAACCAGCCATCCAATTTTTCCCATCTTTTACTATTCAGAACTTAGAAACGTTTCGAGACCGGTTCCAATTATATATTTTCTATGTAGCTTCAAATTTTAGACGTAAACAATTGTCGCAACTATTAAATTTTTCCTGCCTTCTTTTCATGCCTGCAGTGCAAAATTTTCCTATTTATTTTTATAACTTTTAACCGAAAATTTTAGAATACCGTCAACAATCAACAATTTTTAATCATATTGGGATGAACCAATGTATTGTGAACAACGGAGAAAGAATAAAATAACAATTCTTGATTGTTTTGGAAGATTTGATGAGGGAGATACAAAACAATTTATTCAGTGGCTTGAACAATTACAAAACCATGGCATTCAACATTTAATATTAAATTTGTCTCCTTTGTACTATTTGGATCCTAAAGTGGTGAATCTCCTTTTTTTTGCACAGCAATTTCTTCAAGCTAATTCAGGTACATTTTCATTGGTAAGCCCACTTAGTTCGGTAAGGAATGAACTTGTTCGAGGAAAAATTCCTCATACCATACCCACATTTGATACCATGTATGATGCTATGCATCGCCCACACTGTGCTTATAATGAATGTTCAACTTAGTATGGACTTCTTTGAAACAGAAAAGCCCAGGGATGATAAATCCCTGGGCTTTTCCTATTTAAATCTCGGCAACGACCTACTTTCCCACAGCCTCACGGCTGCAGTATCATCGGCCCTGGAGGGCTTAACTTCCGTGTTCGAAATGGGAACGGGTGGTACCCCTCCGGTAAGGTCACCGAGAAAGTGTTTGTGAATAGTAAATAATTTAAAAAATTTTAATTACGCAGATTTTTTTAAATCAAACTCACATATTCACTTAGACCATGTCTATCAAGAACAAATGTTGTTAAGTCGCACGGCCGATTAGTACTGGTTAGCTTCAGGCCTCACAGCCCTTCCACACCCAGCCTATCAAACTCGTAGTCTACAAGTGGCCTTTAGGGAGGTTACCCTCCGTGTGATCTAATCTTGAGGCTAGCTTCCCGCTTAGATGCTTTCAGCGGTTATCTAAACCGGACATAGCTACCCGGCACTGCCGCTGGCGCGACAACCGGCACACTAGCGGTCCGTCCATCTCAGTCCTCTCGTACTAGAGACAGACCCTCTCAAATCACCTCCGCCCACAACAGATAGGGACCGAACTGTCTCACGACGTTCTGAACCCAACTCTCGTACCGCTTTAACGGGCGAACAGCCCGACCCTTGGGACCGGCTTCAGCCCCAGGATGCGATGAGTCGACATCGAGGTGCCAAACTTCCCCGTCGATGTGAACTCTTGGGGGAAATCAGCCTGTTATCCCCGGCGTACCTTTTATCCGTTGAGCGATGGCCCTTCCACGCAGAACCACCGGATCACTAAGCCCGACTTTCGTCCCTGTTTGAGCTGTCGCTCTTACAGTCAAGCTCCCTTTTGCCTTTACACTCAATGGCTGATTGCCGACCAGCCTGAGGGAACCTTTGGGCGCCTCCGTTACCTTTTGGGAGGCGACCGCCCCAGTCAAACTACCCACCAGACAATGTCCTCACCCTGGATGACAGGGCCAAGTTAGAATGTCAGAAAAGCAAGGGTGGTATTTCAAGGTTGGCTCCACGAAAGCTAGCGCTCCCGCTTCATAGCCTCCCACCTATCCTACACATACTCGCCCAACACCCAATGTCAAGTTGTAGTGAAGGTGCACAGGGTCTTTCCGTCTAGTTGCGGGCACCCGGCTTCTTCACCGGAACAACAAGTTCGCTGAGTCTCTCCCCGAGACAGCGCTCCAGTCGTTATG